>DASXPW010000388.1:0-3636 GCA_036493385.1 Pyrinomonadaceae bacterium | reverse complement strand
GGCTGTGTTTCTCATCCGGTTCGTTCCGCCCCCGGAAAACGCGGATAAGCCGAGCATCGCAGGTGTGATCGGTTCGTGGAAGTACGCGTTTAGCCGGCAGGAACTGGTCGGTACGTATTTCATCGACATCGCCGCGATGTTCTTTGCTTTTCCACAGGCGCTGTATCCCGCGCTGGCAGAGCAATACGGGCCGAGCTACATCGGACTCTTTCCCGGCGCGATCGCAGTTGGGGCATTGCTCGCAAGCGTGACTTCGGGTTGGACGCGAAACGTCAACCGGCATGGAGTGATGGTCGTTTTAGCTGCCGTTTTTTGGGGCGTTGCTATCCTGTTCTTTGGCCTCGTCAGCAGCATCATGCCGGCGCTCATTTTCTTGGCGGCCGCAGGATTCTTCGATATGATCTCGGGCGTGTTTCGCGGCTCGATCTGGAACCAAACTATTCCAAACTATCTTCGCGGCCGAATGGCTAGTATCGAGATGATCAGCTATCTCACAGGGCCGTATCTCGGAAGCGCCAAGATGGGCCTCGTCGCGGAACATTACGGGGTGAAGTTCGCTCTGGTATCAGGTGGTGCACTTTGTGTGGTGGCGGTCGGCCTGACGGCGCTTTTTCTGCCTAAATTCATGAAGTATGACGGTCGTGAAGGACAAAAACGGCGCGAATTTGAAGAAACCCTCCGCGGGCAGCGAATTGACGGTCAACAAAAAGTGATCAATGATGCCCTGGAAAGGATCTCGGAATCGGAGTGGTGATCAAAGATATGCCCGCAATTCATGTTGCAAGGCATCAGGCATGAATTCGCGCTTAAGGTTATAATTCGCATATGCCCATCATTCGAAAACGCGAGATCGAGAATTTGGAGCAGATGAGCGGCGAAGAGCTTGCCGCGTTTATCGACTCACTTCCCGAACAGCAGGACACGATCAGCGAGATGCTCGATTACATTGAGGACGAGCTTTACGATTCGGAATGCGACGATCACCTCAAACACGCGATGCGTTTCATGATGGACAACCAACTCGATTTTCCAAAGCTGACGAGCTGGCTCAATGAGAATGGCGGCTACTGTGATTGCGAAGTTATGAAACAGATCGCCCCGAAATGGCGGGCAAAGTTTGGAGATGATTAATTCGGTGTAAGCCCCTGTGTATGCTATAATTTACATATGAATCAGGTTCCTCGAATCGACAAGAAGGCGGTTCGCCGCGGCAAGCTTTCTGAACAGGGAAATGACTTCGATTATTGGCAAAGTCAGCCGCCTGAGGCGCGGTTGGCGGCGATCGAAATGATCCGTACCGAGTTTAACGGCTGGAAATATGGTTCTCGATCAGGACTTCAGAGAGTTTATAGAATTGTTAAACAAAAATGAGGTCCGGTACCTTGTTGTTGGCGGTTACGCAGTCGGGTTTCATGGCTATCCGCGATATACGAAAGACCTGGACATCTGGATCGCGATCGATACACGAAACGCGCAACGACTCAAAAGATCCGTGGACGAGTTTGGATTTGCCGGCTCAGGTCTAACTGAAAGTGATTTCCTTACCCCGGGCGAATTCATCCAACTCGGATCGACATAGTGACTAGCTGCGACGGCGTAGATTTTGACACTTGCTTCACATCACGAGAGCTGACCGAAGTTGATGGACTAGAGGTGACATTCATTGACATCCAAAATTTGATCAAGAACAAGTCCTCAGTTGGTCGCCCGCAGGACCTTGCAGACGTCGCAAATCTCGAATCTAAAAGCTAATCAACATACGGCTTCAAATATCGCCCAGTAATGGATTTGGCGTTTTTGGCAACCTGTTCCGGCGTTCCGGTCGCTACGATCTCGCCGCCGCCGACGCCGCCTTCGGGGCCAAGGTCGATGACGTGATCGGCCGTCTTAATGACATCGAGATTGTGCTCGATAACGACGAGGCTTGCGCCGTTGTCGATCAAGGCCCGAAAGGCAGCGAGCAGTTTATTGATATCGTCGAAATGCAATCCAGTCGTCGGCTCGTCAAAAATGAACAACGTTTTGGTTTTTGTCTTCTGCGCGAGATGGGCGGCAAGCTTTACGCGCTGAGCCTCGCCGCCGCTTAGCGTTGTAGCCGATTGGCCAAGCCGCAGATAGCCCAGGCCGACGGCGTCCAAAACCTTCAGCCGCGATGTTAGTTTCGACACGTCCCGAAAGAAAACCAGAGCCTCGCGGATGGTCATCTCGAGAACGTCGTGAATGTTCCTGCCTTTGTACTTAACGTCCAGAACTTCCTGTTTAAATCGCATTCCGCGGCACTCTTCACATGTCAGCTCGACGTCCGCTAAAAACTGCATTTCGATGGTCACTGTCCCGCTGCCCTGACACACTTCGCAACGACCGCCGGGCACATTGAATGAAAAATGCGATGAGTTAAAACCCTTTGCCTTTGCCGCACTCGTTGCAGCAAAAACATCGCGTACCGCGTCGTAGGCTTTTATGTACGTTACCGGATTCGATCGCGGCGTGCGGCCGATAGGCGACTGGTCGACGAGAATGACATCGTCGATCAGATCGGCTCCTCTTATTTCTTTGAAAAAGCCGACGTGGGCATTCCATTCGCCGCGTTTTTTCTTTAAGCCGGCGTAGAGAATGTCGTGAACAAGCGTCGATTTGCCCGAGCCCGAAACGCCCGTAATGCAGACAAGCGTATCAAGCGGGATCGAGACCGACAGGTTCTTTAGATTGTGCTCCCGAGCTCCGATTATTTCGATCTTGCGTTTGCCGACCGGCCGACGATTTTGCGGCACCTTGATCTCGGCATCGCCTCGGAGGTATTTTGCGGTGAGTGACGTGTCGCTTTTGAGCAGGCCTTTATAGTCACCGGAAAACACAACGTTTCCGCCCAGTTCGCCCGCATGCAATCCGATGTCGAGGATATGATCGGCAGCCCGCATTGTCTCTTCGTCGTGCTCGACGACGAGGACCGTATTACCAATGTCGCGAAGGTTTTCTAGAATTCCGATCAGCCGTGAATTGTCGCGTGGGTGCAGGCCGATCGACGGTTCATCCAAAACATAGAGCGTTCCGACGAGCAGCGATCCGAGATTCGTCGCAAGCTGAATGCGTTGTGCTTCGCCGCCGGAGAGTGTTGCCGCCAGGCGAGCGAGCGTGAGGTATTCGAGACCGACATCGACTAGAAATTTCAAACGGCGACGGATCTCAAGGAGCAGCTTTTCGGCGATCTTTGAACGCTCCTCGCTGAGTTCAAGCCGGTTGAAAAACTCGTGAGCGTCTGCTATCGACATCGCGACGATCTCGGGCAACGATCGGCCGCCGATCTTTACATCGCGCGCCTCCTGACGGAGCCGTTGACCGCTGCAGTCGGGACAGGTCGTGTAGCCGCGATATTTAGCGAGAAAAACTCGAACGTGCAGTTTATATTTTTTTGTCTCAAGCCATTTGAAAAAGCCTTTTATTCCGCGCCAGCCGGGGGCGCCGAAAAGTATCGCATTGCGCTGTTTTTCCGGCAGGTCGGCGAATGGTACAGACGTGTCGATCTTGTTGCTCTTTGCGAATGCAAGCAACTCCTTTTGCGCCCATTCGTATTGCGGACGTGTGAAAGGCTCGATGGCGCCGGCTTTGATCGAGACAAGTGAATTTGGAATGACCAAC
>DASXPW010000387.1:0-12028 GCA_036493385.1 Pyrinomonadaceae bacterium | reverse complement strand
AAACGGATATTTACCGGTCATCTCGTCACTCGGTGCGAGCGATGAAGGCGAGATCTACAACATCAACGCCGACACCATCGCGTCGGAGATCGCGGCCGAGCTGCGCGCTGAGAAACTGATCTTATTGTCGGATGTGAATGGTATTTACCTTGACCCGGCCGATCCGAATTCAAAGCTTTCGCGAGTTTCGGTGGCCGACGCGGAGCAAATGATCGCGACCGGAAAGGCAACCGGCGGGATGGTGCCAAAACTTCAAAGCCTCATTACGCTTTTAAATTGCGGACTTCATGCCGCTCACGTGATAAACGGCTCAGAACGAAACGCCTTATTGTCGGAAGTATTTACCGATGAAGGGACGGGAACGATGCTGGTTGCCTCGTAACTAATTGGTCTGTGACTAGCCGGACGCGGTTAGGTGGGACACCGAAGCGATTCGATAAAAAAGGACCGTCTCATGAAACGGCCTGACCTGCTTTCGAGTGGTGCCGAGGGCGGGACTCGAACCCGCACGGATTGCTCCACACGCCCCTCAAACGTGCGCGGCTACCAATTACGCCACCTCGGCTCGCGTTGGGACGGACGGCGAAACCGCCCGCTTAAAAGAACAATTACTTATTTGGTTTTGCCTTGTTTGCCGGGGCCGAAGCGTTGGTATTACCAACCGTGGCGTTCGCGCTTGCGGACGTGTTGGCAGTTGACGCCTCGTTAGCCGCCTGATCGCTTAGCTGATCAGTCGCCGGCGTCTGGATGAGCGCGCCGTTCGAGTTGTCAGAGCCTGCCGTCGAATTCGTGTTCGCGTTGGCATCAGCCGGAGCTTCCCCGGGTGTCTCGGCGGCAGCCGAATTCAGCACCGAAGCTCCACCGTTAAATGCCGGCATCGAGATCATCAGGGCCGAGATCATAAATGCAGCCGCTGCCACGATCGTGATCTTTGACAGGACCGTCGCCGTGCCGCGAGGGCCAAACGAATTGCTGTTGACGTTGCTCGTAAACAAAGCGCCCGCATCGGTCTTACCCGGCTGAAGCAACACCGCGCCTACAAGAACAATGCACGATCCGAAAAATAATGTGTATAAAGCGTATAACAAGACTTTACTTCCCTAATGATCAAGGCGCCTGTCAATGAATTAATAATTATTAATTACTAATAAATTGTCGGTGAGACACCCTCATTTGTAATTTACTATCTTTGCAAAGTTCTCGGCGTCGAGACTTGCCCCGCCGACCAAAGCTCCGTCGACATCCGCCTGGGCCATCAACTCGCGGATATTATCAGGTTTGACCGAACCGCCGTACAAAATGCGAACCGAATCAGCCACCGAAGCCCCATGACTTTCGTCCACCTTGCGACGAATGTAGCCATGCATTTCTTGAGCCTGTTCAGGCGTCGCGGTTTTACCCGTTCCGATCGCCCAGACAGGCTCGTAAGCAATAATGATACGTTCCATGTCGCGGACTGTCAAACCTTGCAAACTGCCATTTAGCTGGGTTTCGACGACGGGTTCGGCACGGCCGGCTTCCCTTTCGCTGAGCTTTTCGCCGACACAAACTACAGCCGTCAAGCCCGCCTCGATAGCGGCCCTTGTCTTTTTGTTTACGGACTCGTTGGTTTCGCCAAACAACTGCCGCCTCTCTGAATGACCGATGATCACGTGCGAGCAACCGACGTCTTTGAGCATCGTCGCCGTCACCTCACCTGTTTGTGCTCCGAACGCGTTCTGCGTCGCACAATTCTGAGCCGAAACTTGAATATTCGAGCCTTCGAGCCGGTCGGCAACAATTTTTAACGCCGTAAAAACAGGCGCGATCACGACATCGCAGTGATTTGAATTAGCAACAAGCGGCTTTAGCGCGAGGGCTGTCTGGACGGCCTCATCCAGAAGCTTGTACATCTTCCAGTTGCCGGCGATAACGGGTCTTCTCATTCAGTTATAGATTCAAATCCGGACTCAGTGATCAGGTCGGCTTCTCGCATTTGTTTGCAAATATAGCCAATGACATATTCGGGAGCGGTCGTTAATCGTAGATCGTTATTTTCTATTAAATCGCCGAGTGCTTTTTCCAGCACAACCCACACACGAGTGCTCTCGAGATCGGCATATGGATGGTTTTGCATTACATGTCATCAAGAGCAGCAACGCCCGGTAAGACATCACCCGCCAAAAACTCAAGCGTTGCGCCGCCGCCGGTCGATATGTGCGAGATCTTGTCCTCGAGACCGGCCTGGTTTATTGCCGCGACCGAATCACCGCCGCCAACGATCGAGATCGCACCCTTTTCCGTGGCCTCGGCGACGGCCTGAGCGATCGCGACAGTGCCTTCGTCAAACGGTTTCTCTTCAAACATGCCCATCGGGCCGTTCCAAACGATGGTCTTTGCTCCGTCTAATGCTTTCTTATATCGCTCGACCGTCTCGGGTCCGATATCCAGACCAACAAGTCCCGCGTTTGTAAATTCGATCGGAATGGTCTTGCGCGAGTTGATCGGATCGTAAGAGTCAACAACCTGATGGTCCGACGGCAGCAGCAGTTCGACGCCGGCGTCCGTAGCCTTTTGCTCGATCTCAAGTGCCTTTGGCATCATGTCGTCCTCGACAAGCGACTTTCCGACGGTAAAGCCCTGCGCCTTGAAAAACGTGTAGGCCATAGCCCCACCAATAAGTAGTTTATCAACCTTTCGATCTATCAACGCTTGAATGACCGGTATCTTGTCCGAAACCTTTGCACCACCAAGTATCGCGATGAATGGACGCGCCGGATCCTCAAGAGCTTTTCCGAGAAACGCCAGCTCCTTTTGCATCAAGAGGCCCGCAACCTTCTCGTGAACAAAATGAGTGATCCCCTCAGTCGATGCATGAGCGCGATGGGCGGTGCCGAATGCATCATTGACATACACATCGCAGAGCTCCCCAAGCTGCCTCGCGAACCCGGGGTCGTTCTGCTCTTCTTCGGGACGAAAGCGCAGATTTTCCAGCAATAGGATCTCTCCGGGCTGAAGCGCATTTACCGCATTCGTCACGTCCGGTCCGACGCAGTCATTCGCGAAAAATACAAGGTCGTTCTTGACCTCTGCCTTTCCCAGCGCCGTGCCGTCGTCGCTCATGCGGACAGGCTCGCCGCCCCGGGATGAGATCTCTTGCAATTCAGGGAGCTGCCGAAGATACTCGTAAACTGGCCTCAAGCCGTATTTCGACTTGTCGAAAGCCTGTCCGCTCACTTCAGCCTTTTTTTTGTCCGTGACAGGCCGGCCGAGATGCGATGCAAGGATCACTTTTGCACCCTGCTCGATCGCATATTCAATTGTCGGGAGCGCCCCTTTGATACGCGTATCGTCTTCGATCTTGCCGTTCTTTATCGGAACGTTGAAATCAACGCGAATGAATACACGTTTGCCGCGGATATCAATGTCCTTAATGCTTCTCTTCATTCCGGCTTACAAACCTTTGCTCGCTATGTATTTCACCAGGTCTCGTACGCGGCACGAGTAGCCCCATTCGTTGTCGTACCATGAGAGGATCTTGACCATCGTGCCGCCGATGACCTTTGTATTTTCCGCGTCGACTATAGACGAATTCGGATTTCCGCGAAAATCGATAGAAACAAGCGGCTCTTCGCAAAACGCAAGGATCCCCCGAAGCTCTTCATTCGCAGCGTCTTTTAGAACCTGATTAACTTCCTCGGCTGATGTTTCCTTTTCGACGTTCATTACGACGTCAACCAGCGAAACGTCAGGCGTCGGGACACGCACCGAGATGCCGTCAAACTTACCCTCCAGATCCGGAATGACAAGCGCAACGGCCTTTGCCGCACCCGTAGACGTTGGGATCATCGACAGCGCGGCCGCGCGGGCTCGGCGAAGATCTTTATGCGGAAGATCGAGCAGTTGCTGATCGTTAGTGTAGCTGTGAATCGTGTTCATCATTGCGTCTTTGATCCCGAACTTGTCATGGATAACCTTCGCGACGGGCGCAAGGCAGTTCGTCGTACACGACGCATTGGAAATTATGTTGTGATTTGCCGCATCGTAGGCGCTTTCATTTACACCCAAAACAATGGTTATGTCTTCGCCTTTTGCGGGTGCCGAAATGATGACCTTTTTTACTGTCCCGCGAATGTGTTTTCGCGCGTCTTCGGCCTTTGTAAATCGGCCTGTCGACTCAATGACGATCTCGGCGCCGACCTCCTCCCATGGGATCGCCGCCGGGTCACGCTCAGAAAAAACATGGATCGTCTCGCCCTCTACGTGTATCGCGCCGTCTCGTGCCTCGACTCTCTCGTCAAGATTTCCCATTATCGAGTCATATTTCAACAGGTGGGCGAGGGTCTTCGTGTCCGTCAGGTCATTTACAGCGACGAACTCTATATCCTTGTCGCCGAGGGCCGTTCGCAGAACGTTCCGGCCGATGCGTCCAAACCCGTTAATTCCAACTTTAATAGACATTAGGTCAAAAAACCTCCAAAGACATAAGTGCGTTAAAACCTTGACAATATCGCATTTTCGAGCAAAGTTCAAAAAGATGGCATCGCGCGACTAGCCAGCTTTCAACGGTTCCATTTTGTTGAAACTATCGCTGCTTTGCGGACGTAATACGGGGTTGAGTTTCACGAGGGTTTAAGCACTTCACCCTTACAGATCGGAGCTATCAATAATGACTCTTAAACGAACCTGCTTATCTCTTGTGGCGTTCTGTGCGTCGATTACGCTGTCGGTTTTGCACGCCGATGCGCAGACAGTCGCGACGGCAGCAAACACTAAGGATGAGCAAGCCTTGACTCGGATCTCGGCAAACCCGGGAGTGATAACGCCTGAGGCAAATAGGCCGAACAGCGACTCTTTGAATCTCACGCGCATAGGCGTGCAAACCGCGCAGCCGCTGCCGCTCTCGCTTGCGGATGCGATCAGAAGAACTCTCGAGGCAAATAACGCGATCGAGATCACTCGAGGCGACGTGAGATTTCAGGCAACCGTCGTCGATGCCAACCGAGGCCAGTTCGATCCGGTATTTACTGCGACGCCGACATTTAGTCAGACATCGACGACCGGTTCAACGGCGACGCATGACTTTCGGCTCAACACGAACCTGTTTCAGTTTATCCGTCCGGGCGGCGGTTCGTATCAGGTATTCTTTAACAATTCGCGAACGGAAAGCGCGCAAATTAGCTCGGGCACAATATTCAGCGGCGGGTCTGCCGCATATTTTTCAAATCTCGGGACGCAGTTCACACAGCCCCTGTTTCGTAACTTTGGTTATGACGCTCGCCGGCAGCAGTTAACGATCGCCAAACGGCGCCTTGAGCAGACAGATCTCGATTTTCGGACGCAGGTCACCAACACCATCGATCAGGTGCAAAACGCATATTGGGACCTTGTTTTTGCACTTCGTAACCAGCAGAACCAGGAAGCAAACGTCAACCTTGCGCAGGAAAACTTACGTCAGATCGAGGCTAAGATAGAGGCCGGCGCAGCGGCGCCGCTCGAAAGGGCCGAGGTCGCAACAGAACTTGCAAATCGTCAATCCGACCTGATCACTGCAACTCAGCAGGTTTCGACCAATGAGAACACATTGAAACAGCTAGTCCTTCGTGATGGCGCGAGCCCTGAGTGGACCGAGAGCTACGTTCCGACAGACGCCCCTGTCGTCGGTGCGAACCCGATAAGCATGGATCAGGCGATGCACGACGCGATGGACAACCGCTATGAGTTGAAACGCCTTCAGATCGAACGGGATATAGACGACGTCAATATTCGATATTTTAAGAACCAAACTAAGCCGCAGATCGATCTCAACACCACGTTTTCGCTTCAGGGTTTTTCACGTGGCGGCGCTAACACGTCAGACGTTCTCATTCCGTTGATCTCGGGAGACCCGAACACAGTCTCAAGCGCGTTTCTGCTGCAGACGATCAGAGACTTGAATCCGAACGCAAATATCGTCGTTCCGAACGTGATAATTCCCGGCACGCCAACATTCTTGTCGGGGGGATTTAACCAGTCGCTTGCGAATATTTTTAGGAGCGACGCTCCGAATTTCTCGATCGGCGCAACGATATCCTTCCCTTTCCGCAACCGGACCGCGAAGGCGAATCTGACGGGAGCGCGGATCACTCGGGAGCAGACGGAGGCGAGGATCAGACAGCAGGAAGAGGTCGTGGTCGTCGAAGTTCGTAACGCTGTGCAGTCGGTCGAGTCGGCCCGGCAACGCGTCGCGACGGCACGCACGGCCCGCGAAAACGCTGACATTCAGCTTGCGGGCGAGCGGAAACTGTACGAGTCGGGCAAATCCACGACGTTCCTCCTGTTCCAGCGTGAGAACGAGTTGACTAATGCTCGCAACGCGGAGATCCGTGCTCAAACCGATTATCAGAAGGCCGTTGCCGACCTTCAACGTGCGACCTCGACAACCTTCCGCGAAAATAACATCGACGTTCAGTCGCCTGTTAAGATCAAGTAAGGCCTGCGATGATAGTAATTCGCGAAGCGACCGGTTTCGGCCGCTTTTCGTTTTTGCGCAAGTCTGCGAAAATCTAGCGGATGAAAATCTCGGCGACAATAATCGTCTTTAACGAAAGAGATAACATTTCCGAAGTTTGCAAGACGGTCAGTTGGGCAGACGAGATCGTTATAGTTGATTCAAGCTCGTCGGATGGAACCGCCGAGATAGCTCGAGAGTATACCGATAAAGTATTTGAACGAGAGTTTCGCGGTTATAAGGACAAACACGAATTTGCGGATTCAATGACGACGGGTGACTGGATATTCTGGATCGACGCGGATGAGCGGGTGACGCCGGAATTGCTTTCGTCGATCGAGGCACTGCGAAAAAAAGAAGACCGAGATCTGCCCGATGGATTTCGGATCGCGCGAAAGACATGGTACGCCGGACGTTGGATAAAGCATTGTGGCTGGTATCCGGACTATCAAATGCGCCTGTATAGAAGATCGGCCAGTTTTTGGGACGGCGTTGCACCGCATCAGACGGCTCGTGTAAAGGGCCGCGTCGAGACGCTTGAGGGCGAGCTGTTACATTACACTAAACGAGATCTGAGCGAGCACCATCGCGTAATCGATAGCTATTCTACGCTTGCCGCCGAGCATCTGGTCGAGAATGGGGCCACAAGCGGAGGTCTCAAAATGCTCGTCGCTGCCATCGGCGGATTCGTGCGAACGTATGTGGTGAAGCAGGGGTTTCGCGACGGCGTTCAGGGGCTAATGATAGCTATTTTTACCGCGTACGGAGCCTTTTTGAAGCATGCAAAGGTCTGGGAGCTTCGCAATTCGCAGGAATGAAGACCGTTATCTTATGCGGAGGACGGGGTACGCGCCTCGACGAAATGGGCAAACTTGTACCGAAGGCGCTGGTGCCTATTGGTGGCAAGCCCGTCATTTGGCATCTGATGCGAATATTTACCAGCCAGGGATTTTCGGAATTCACACTTTGCCTTGGCTATCTCGGGCAAAAGATCGAGCAATACTTTGGGGAGATCTCAGACGGTTCGAAGGAGTCTCTAAGGATCGATCGTGACGGACTAAAATGTCGTATCAAGCTTGTCGATACGGGGCCCGACACCAACACCGGCGGCCGGTTGAAGGCCGTTCAAACGAGTGTTTCCGGCGACGAGAACTTTTTTGTAACGTACGGAGACGGCCTGTCAGACGTAGATCTGAATCGGTTGGCTGATTTTCACGGCAGCCATGGAAAGACAGCAACGCTGACGGCGGTCCATCCAGTATCAAATTTCGGCATGCTCGAATTAGACGCTGATGGGTCTGTACAACATTTCAGGGAAAAGCCCGTTCTTCGCGAATGGATCAATGGCGGATTCTTTGTCTTTCAAAAGGAGATATTTGACCATCTTGATGATGATCCCGTGCTCGAACAAGAACCGCTTGAGTCGCTTGCGCGGACAGGCGAATTGATGGCCTACCGTCATTCGGGCTTTTGGAAATGCATGGACACATATAAAGACAACCTCGAAATGAATGTGCTTTGGGACTCGCAGGCTCCCTGGAAGACCTGGCCTGAGGATCATGAGTGAGTTTTGGAAACATCGTCGCGTATTTGTAACTGGAGCGACCGGCTTTCTCGGCGCGAATTTGGTCAAGCGCCTTGTAACTGAAGAGGGCGCTATCGTATGCCTGCAACGCGACGCGGTCCATCCCAACCCATTCGATCTATTCGGTCTCCGGGAAAAGGTCACTGTCGTGAATGGAGACGTCCAAGACGTCGAGTTGTTGCGGCGAATCCTTAACGAATACGAGATCGACAGTGTTTTTCATCTCGCCGCGCAAGCAATTGTCGGGGCTGCGAACAGATCGCCGATCTCGACCTTTGAGACAAACATTCGCGGCACTTATATGCTACTGGAAGCATGCCGCTTAAGTTCGAGCGTTAATCGCGTCGTCGTCGCTTCGAGCGACAAGGCTTACGGTTCAAATCCAACGCTTCCGTATCGTGAGGATTTTCCTTTGCAGGGGACGTTTCCTTACGATGTTTCAAAGTCTTGTACCGACCTTCTGGCCCGATCTTATGCCCTAACCTATGACCTCCCGGTTGTCGTGACCCGTTCTGCAAATATCTACGGGCCAGGCGACATCAATCTTTCCCGGATCATTCCCGGTACGATCGTGTCGGTTCTTAAGAACGAGAGTCCGATAATTCGCAGTGATGGTACATCTCTTCGCGAATTCGTGTTTGTTGACGATGTTGCGTCGGCATATTTATTGCTTGCTGAAAACATCGACAGGGCAAAAGGTGAGGCTTTCAACGTGGGCAGCGATCAGCCGGTTCAGATCCTCGAGTTGACCAATCGGATCATCGCTCTTGCCGGATCGAACGGGCATATTGAGCCGACGATCATGTTGAAACATAAGATCGACCACGAGATAGACGCTCAATACCTGTCGGGAGATAAGATACGCTCGACGGTTGGTTGGCGGGCCGAGTTCGATCTGGAAACCGGGCTAAAGGCTAGTATTGACTGGTATCGCGGTAAATTAATGGAATTAGAATAAACCGCGTCATTGCAACCACTTTAAATTGATGCTCATCATACGAGATTGTAGTGGTATAGTTGAGGGTAATCGAAAAGCTATGCTGAGGAGCCTGATCACCGCAATTCTCGTGCTCATGTTTTCCGCCTTTGCTGCGGCCCAGAAGGGCATCGATACGCAGACCGAAAAGATCAAGCAGGACACCAATAAACAAACATCTCGATCCACGGATGCCACCAGGTCATTTGACTGGGGCAAAGGAAAGACCAAGGTCCGGGATGCACTGCCGAATCCGTATAAATTTACGGCGCGGCGCGATGCCTTGATCGAGATGATCGGTCAGGCGCTTCAGGAAAACAACATCCTGATGGATGAAGCGGCCTCGCGGATGAAAGACGGCGTGATCATTACCCAACCATTCGTATTTGCAAAAGGGCCGGTCACGACACAAAGTGAATTGCTGCGTTACGGGAATATCGAATACGCCGACACCGCCTGGTCGCGGGCGCAATACACGTTGACGATCGAGGTACAGCCGGTCGACGGCGTACAGAACAATGTTTCCGTCATCGCAAAAGTCGAGGGACGATCGGGGACTGGGCTGACGTCAGAGTGGAGAACAGTTCAAAGCTCTGGGTTGGCTGAGGATGAATTTCTTGCAAAGCTTGTCGAGATCGCGACCGGAAGGTCACCCGATGAGCAGCCGACGACCGACCACTGAGAAATTGAAGCAAATGCGGCTTACGGCTCCAAAAACTTTATTTCCCGCAACGTTGCTGATACTTTTGGCCGCGGTCGTTTCTTTTGGTCAGGATGCAAGCCAAGGGACTGTGGGCGCCCGGGAGGACTCGCAGGATGACCAGCCGAGGACGGTTCGCGAGACGATGGTCAAGATGCGGATCGACGAGGAAAAGAAGGAATACACGGAAATGCTCGACCGGGGTAAGCAAGCCCAGAAGCTTTCCGAAGAGCTTGAGCATGATTTTGTCGCGAAGAACCAACTAACTAGAGACGATTACGATAAGCTTGCCAATCTCGAAAAGCTCGTGAAAAAGATCAGAGGCAATCTGGGTGGTGAGGACGCGGATGATTTGGCTGACGACGATGACAATGCGGTTCCCAATAACCCGGCCGATGCCGTCAAGGCCCTGGGCTCATTCGCCTCAAAGCTTGTCGATGAGCTCACGAAAACCTCGCGGTTTAGCGTGTCGGTTGCCGCGATCCAGAGCACGAATGCTCTATTGAAAGTTTGTCGTTTCCTCAAAGGCCCAAAATAGGATTTGTCAGACCGAAGCACTCACTCATCATTTCAATTCGCTATCAGAGCGATCATTTTGGCCGGCATCTTAGCTGCCTGCTTTTCGGCTGCGCTGGCGCAGTCTGAAGACGACGTCATCAAGGTTGACTCCTCGATCGTGGTTCTAAATGCCACGATCCGCGACGCTCAAAACCATCCTGTCTCCGCTCTGCAACAAAAGGATTTCAAGATCCTGGAGGACGGCGTTCAGCAGCAGATCATTTCCTTTGAAACGCAGGAAGCGCCATTTGCCGCAGTCATCCTTTTCGATACATCCGGGAGCATGGAGAGCCGGATAAGCATTGCGCGTGCGGCGGCCATTAACTTTCTTGACGGGCTGCGGGCGGATGACGTGACCGCGATCTACAAATTCGATTCGAAGATCGATATGGTCCAGGACTTCTCTGACAGTCGCGATGTTTCGGATAAGATCTTCGACCTGAAGGCCGACGGCATGACGGCCCTTAACGATGCAGTTTACAAAGCCGTGAGTCAGCTTTCTGACCGCTCGGAAAAGAGAAAAGCGATCGTGATCATTTCGGACGGCGCCGATAACATGAGCTCGCATTCCGCGGAGAAAGCGCTAAAAGGGGCACTCGCTGCAAACGTTACGATCTACAGTCTCGACATGTCATCAATGGAAACCAATGCCGCGGAACGGCGTCAAAATCAGGGCGTTTTGCGCAATTTTGCAGAAAAGACGGGTGGCACATTCATCTCTACTGAGAACGGACTCGCGATGAGAGAGGCGCTCAAGGCCATTGTGAATGAATTGCAGATCCAATATACCCTTGCTTATGAGCCGGCCGACACCAAGCGCGACGGGAAGTGGCACACGCTTGAGTTAAGGGTCGCTCGGCCGAGTCTCATTATTCGCACGAGACAAGGTTACAACGCGGCAAAAAACGGGAAGGCGAAATAATTCCAGCGGGTTAGGTCGTCCGCGTCGTTTTGTTGCGCGAGCGGTCGCTGTGACGCTCGAAAGCAAGCTTGATAAGATCGTCGATAACCTGAGAAAACGACTTCCCCGTTCCAGCCCACATCTTTGGATAACCTGATGCATCGGTGAGTCCCGGCATCGTGTTGATCTCGTTGACCAGGAGCTCACCGTTATCCCGACGAAGAAAGAAATCCACACGCGCCAATCCGGACCCGTCGATCGCCTTAAATGCCGTGACGGCATGCTTCTGAACCCTCGCCGTTAGCTCAGCGGACAATGGCGCCGGCACGACAAACTCGTTATTTCCAGTGCCGGCATACTTCTCGGTGTAGTCGAGAAATGCTTTCGATTCGTCGTGAATAATATACTCACCGGGCAGGCTCGCTTGCGGCCGGCCATTGCCGAGAACGGCACATTCGATCTCTCGCATGTCCAGCCCCTCTTCAACGATTATCTTTCTGTCATACTCAGCGGCAAGGTCGATCGCTCTTACGAGCGAGGTCCGATCATTCGCCGCCGTCACGCCAACCGACGAGCCGAGATTGGCGGGCTTGACGAATGACGGGTAGCCGAGTTTGGTCTCGAGTTGTTGAATGACCGTCTCTTTGTTCGCGTCCCAATCGTCTCGAAGAAACCAGTCGTATCGACAGATCGGCAGGCCTGCGTCAACGAAAAGCTTTTTCATTACGACCTTGTCCATCCCGCATGAGGACGCCAGAACGCCGCATCCCACATATGGAATATCGGCCATTTCCAGTAGGCCCTGGATCGTGCCATCCTCGCCGAAAGTACCATGAAGG
>DASXPW010000386.1:0-3246 GCA_036493385.1 Pyrinomonadaceae bacterium | reverse complement strand
GCGATCGCAATAAACCAGGGAGCCAATACAGCTATTGTCGTGGCCTGTGCGATCGGCGTGATCGTCACCTTGCTTGCGGCCCTCAGTTTTGTCATCTACCTGCCCCTCTCCAATATCCCACGAGGTGGCAATGAACAGCGGTAAGGTCTGCGTCTCGGTCTGTGCGGACAACCTGTCGGATATGATCGACATGGCTCGCCGGTCGGGTTCGCTGGCGGATATTGTCGAACTACGGCTCGACTGTCTCACGCCTGAGGAACTGGATAGGTTTGCCTTGTCTGCCGGTCGGTTCATTTTGACCCTGCGGCCGACCGAGCAAGGCGGAAATAGCAGGCTGTCGCCTGATGAAAGAAAACGGTTTTGGACTGGCATCGGAGTCGTTGCGGGTGCGGACCTGGAAGCGGACGTCATCGATACAGGCGGCGACGGAAAGTTCGATCCGCTGATATGTTCCTTCCATGATTTTTCGGCTGAACTCGCAGATCTTTCGAGTAGTTACGACGCAATTTCGAGATCGGGTGCGCCGGTTCTAAAGATCGCGGTCACCGTTACGGATGCGACGGATGCGATCGCAGTCTGGAAGCTGCTCGATCGAGCTAGGCGCGACGGGCGCGGCATGGTCCCGATCGCGATGGGCGAAGCGGGTAAATGGACGCGAATTCTCGGCTTGGGGCATGGCGCATATCTGACTTACGCTGCACCCGATTCCAGCAGCGAGACGGCCCCCGGCCAGCTATCTGTTTCAGAACTTGTCGATATCTTTCGCGTCAAAGATCTCGACCGATCGACCGAGGTTTACGGGATCATTGCCGGCGACACGACCTACACGATGTCGCCGTATGTACACAATGCAGCCTTTAAATCCTCGGGCCGGAATGCCGTTTTCGTTCCCTTTCAGGTATCCGATCTCGATCAATTTATAGGCCGAATGGTAACGCCCGAGACTCGTGAGATCGATCTCAATTTTCACGGGTTTTCGGTCACCAATCCTCACAAACAAACGGTGATACGACATCTCGATGAGATCGACGAGGCGGCACGAAAGATCGGCGCTGTTAATACGATAAAGATTGTCGACGGCAAGCTGCACGGGTTTAATACTGACGCGATCGGTTTCATCGAGCCCCTGAGATCAAAACTTGGCCGCCTCGCCGGCGCGCGGATCGCCGTCGTCGGTGCAGGCGGAGCCGCGCGAGCGGCGATCTACGCTCTGAAGAAAGCCGGAGCAGACGGGACGATCTTTGCCCGGAATGCCGACAAAGGCCGCAGCCTCGCCGCGGAATTTCAATCCCAGTTTCAACAACTCGAAACTGGAAACTCGAAACTCGAAACTGTCCTTCATTCTTTTGACATCATCGTTAACGCAACACCGCTCGGCACGCGCGGGCTTCCTCAAAATGAGACGATAGCGGCGTCGGAGCAATTGCAACGCGTCAAGCTCGTTTACGACCTTATTTATAACCCGGCGGAGACGCGTTTGCTCCGCGAAGCAAAGGCCGCCGGTGCCGAGACGCTTGGCGGATTTGATATGCTGATAGCTCAGGCCGTCGAGCAGCAAAAGATCTGGACAGGTGAGCAGCCCGATGCTGATGCCATGTCCGCTACGGCCCGCAAGAAACTCGATGAACGTTAAGACGCTAAACTGTCCAAACTGCGGAGCCGGCGTCGCCAGTGACAGCTCAGTTTGTGAGTTTTGCAAGACGCGATTGAAGACGGTCGCGTGCCCGAACTGTCTCGATCTGATGTTCGAGGGCAGCAAGTTTTGCGACCACTGCGGCGCTCCGGCTGTTGCCGCGAAGGTCTCAGATGCGAACGATCTGGGCGTCTGTCCTCGCTGCAAGGTCGGCCTCAAACAGCTAGCGATTGACGCGATCTCGCTTCGCCAATGTGAAAAGTGCGATGGTCTGTGGTCCGACGTCGCGACATTCGAGAAGGTCTGTTCGAGCAAGGAAGAGCAGATAGCCGCGCTATCGTTTTTTGGAACGCGTCCCCAGGCAAAAGCCGCGCCGGGGTTAATTCGATATGTACCGTGCCCAAGCTGCGGACAGTTGATGAACCGAAGCAATTTTGCACGCTCATCGGGCGTCATCATCGACCTTTGCAAGGAACACGGCGTCTGGTTCGACGCGGGCGAGTTGCCAAAGATCATCGAATTTATCGAGTCGGGTGGTCTTGTGCGCTCACGGGAAAAGGAAAAGATCGATCTGGACGCGGAGCGGGAAAAGATCCGCGAAGAGCGACGTCAGTTGGAAATGTACGAGATGCGATCGGGCTCATATCCGCAGCGGTCCAGCGGTTTCGAGTCGGCGGGCAGCGATTTTATCAAGGCATTATTTGACCTGTAATGAACGAACGCTACAGCCGGCAGATATTGTTTCGTGACATCGGCCGCGAGGGTCAGGAAAAACTCTTGGCCTCGCGAGTGTTGATCGTCGGCTGCGGAGCCCTTGGCGCGTCGCATGCGGAAATGTTGTCGCGGGCGGGCGTTGGGAAATTGCGCATAGTCGATCGCGATTTTGTCGAATTTACAAACTTGCAGCGGCAGACTTTGTTTAAGGAAGAGGACGCCGAGCAGCGTCTGCCCAAGGCGGCCGCCGCCAAAAAACGCATCGCCGAGATCAACAGCGAGGTCGACGTCGAGGAGATCGTCGCCGACGTCAATAACTCAAATGTCGAGACGTTGATAAAGGACGTCGACCTTGTCATCGACGGCACGGATAATTTTCTTGTTCGATATCTGGTAAACGACGCGTGTGTAAAAAACGGCAAAACATGGATCTATGGCGCGGCCGTGTCGAGCTACGGCACGACAATGACCGTTATTCCCGGCCGGACACCGTGTCTGCGATGCATATTCGAGGACATGCCCGACGCGGGCAGCTCGCCGACCTGCGACACGGCGGGCGTGATCATGCCGATCATCGCCAGCATTTCTGCTGTTCAGGTTACAGAGGCGATCAAGCTCCTCGTTGGCGATACGGCGTCGTTGCACCGCTCGCTGATGCAGATCGACATCTGGTCGAACGACTGGCACCGGATCAAGCTTGCTGATCCGAATGCTGATTGCGTCTGCTGCGGCCTTCATAAACATGAATTTCTTGACGCCGAAGCAAAAGAATTTTCGGCCGTGTTATGCGGACGAAACGCTGTCCAGATCGCTCCACCGCGGCCAACGGAACTCGATCTGAAACAGTTTGCTGAAAGACTTACCTCAAACATGCCCGTGAAACATAATGAATATCTGGT
>DASXPW010000385.1:0-4502 GCA_036493385.1 Pyrinomonadaceae bacterium | reverse complement strand
ACCGTCAATTTCGTTTGCTGCTGTTGCCATAATTTTTGCCTCGTATAAAAAGTCGTACGGAGACAAAATCAAGCCGACCGTCGAGTTTATTCCAATATACCTGCTGAAAAGGTGGTAGCCCGTTAATAGAAGATCAAGCGTGATTCAGAAGTCCGGCGTAAACCGCTGGGTCGACATTGCCGCCGCTGACGATGAGACACACTTTTTTATCGCGAAAGAGGTCAGGGTGTTCCAACACGGCGCCAAGACTCAGAGCGCCCGTCGGTTCGCACTTGAGGTTAGCGAGTTCAAAGTAAAGTATTACTGCTTGAGCTATATGTTCTTCGGAGACTTCGATAATTTTCGGGACACTATTTTTGATGATCGCCCAGTTTCGTTCGCCAAGCGATATCGTTCGCGCACCGTCGGCGATCGTCATCGGCTCAGTTTCATTCCTGATAAGTTCACCGGCTTTTAACGAACGAGCAGCGTCATCTCCAAGCAGCGGCTCAGCGCCGAAAACGACAGTTGGTTTTAAATGGCGTTTAAGTCCGGTGACGATTCCCGAGATAAGGCCGCCGCCCCCGACCGGCGAAACAACGATGTCGAAATCTTCGATCGCAAGCTCGTCGCCGAGCGTCGAGTTTCCCTGGATTACAAGATCGTCGTCATAAGCGCTGGCAAAATAGGCGTCGGGCATCTGCTCGGCAAGCTGTGCGACGCGTTCGTTTCGACCGATCTTTTTCGTATCCACGAGATCTACGGTCGCGCTATAACCACGAACGGCTTCGATCTTGACCCCGGCCGATGTAGAGGGCATGACGACCGTGCATTTCTTGCTGGTGAGCTTACACGCGTAGGCAAGGGCCTGCCCGAAATTGCCGGACGACGCCGTTAATATCTCGTCATTGGGAACGTTCAGCGCCAGGTTATATGCCGCGCGAAATTTAAAGCTACCCGTGTGCTGAAACGTCTCAGACGCAACCGTAACATCGAGACCGAACCGGTCGCGGAGCTTCTGTGGAACTATAAAAGTTGTCGGACGGATTGCCTCAAGCAGCGACAGCATTTGATAAGAATCAAGCACACTGGCTAAACTCGTCAAGCGGCGCGATCTAATGAACTTTCGAGATAGCATTCCAAAGGAGCTTGTTACGCATACGATCGCGATGTGCGGCGAGATCGGCAAAGCATGGCTCGATGATCTACCTGCGTTGATCCGACACCTCGAAACGGCTTGGTCTATTTCGGTCGAGGATCCATTTCCGTCGGTAGAATTTAATTATGTGGCCGCGGCGACTGACGGCCTCGGACAACAAGTGGTCATCAAGATCAGTCCGCCGTTCGACAATACCGAAATTTTCTCCGAGGCGAAGTTTCTCGGGACGTTGAACGGCAATGGCGCGGTATGGCTACTCGCAGAAGACCGTGAGCGTCGCGCTATTCTGGTTGAAAGGGCGATACCCGGAGCGAGTCTTACAGAACTTTATGACGGCAACGAGTTGGAGGCCATCGGACCGGCGATCAATGTGCTTCGAACGATAACGGCGGAACCGCCCGACGATCTGACCGATACGATCGATCTTGATGATTGGTTTGACGGTCTTACACGATATAACGAGACAGCCTTTCCGGCACGCTATGCTAAGAGAGCTCTTGATATATATGCAGATCTATCGGGTAATGCGAAGCGGCAATATCTGCACGGCGACTTTCATCCGTCAAACGTCGTGTCGGGAACGCGAGAGTGGTTTCTCGCTATTGACCCAAAGGGCATGATCGGTCCCATTGGTTACGATATCGCGGTGTTTCTGAATAATTTTCATTGGTGGCACGAAGAGCGAACGGACGTTCGCGCACGATTGAAAGTAGCCGTCGAAAAATTTTCAGACGGATTTGGGATAAGCTCCAGCGATCTGAGACGATGGGCCTTTGCACAGATGGTGTTAAGCGCCTGGTGGACTTTCGATGAGATGCCGGAAATATACGATAACGAGGTAGCTAAGGCCGATATCTGGGACATATAATTTTGAGATACCCTCATAGCGGAAGCATTATGCCCAAGAACGAAATTTCCGAACTCCTGGAACAGCTTTATCTCCAAGCCAAGATGCAATTTGGCAGCGCGATCAAGTCGCGCTGGTTTTATGACCGCGATGGCTGCCCCGGCTGTGGGGAGGAGATTGGCGCGATGAAGTGGAAAAAGAAAAAAGCCCTCTCGCTCAACGCGTTCATATACCGTGAACACGGAGTTCTGATCGGGTATTTGCTGTGTGGCAAATGTGGAAAACAGGTCATGGCCGCAACGCAAAACCTGCCTCTACATGCCGACATCGAGAAGAACTTAAAGCAGGCATTCCTGCGTCATTTAGGACACTGAAATTATGGCTAACGCTCAGTTTGGAATGATCGTCCTCGGCACGATGGGGCGAAACTTTTTGCTCAACGTCGCCGAGCATCGATTTTCGTGCGTCGGATATGACCTGGACGAATCGAAACGGCAGCTCTTGCTGAAAGACGGTGCTGGAATGCCTATTGATGTCGGCGCCAGCGTTTCCGAGTTTCTCGATAAGCTCGTCTCACCGAAAAACGTAATGATGCTGGTGCCGGCGGGGCCGATCGTCGATTCGGTCATCGATGATCTGCTGCCTCATCTGAACAAAGGCGACCTGATCATCGACGGTGGAAATTCGCATTTCACGGATACGGAGCGGCGTCAGGAAATGCTGGCGGCAAAGGGCATCGCGTTTCTCGGCGTGGGCGTCTCGGGTGGCGAAGAAGGGGCCCGTCACGGAGCGAGCATAATGGTCGGCGGCGACCCAGACGTGTATGAGCGTGTGCGGCCGGTCCTTGAGGCCGCATCTGCCATAGTCAACGGCGAGCCGTGTGCGGCGCATGTCGGTCGGGGTTCGGCCGGACATTTTGTCAAAATGGTGCACAACGGGATCGAGTACGCGATGATGCAACTCATTGCGGAAACGTTTGACCTGCTGCATAAGGGTTTTCAGATCTCGGACAGCAAGGCCGCTGAACTATTTGAAAAATGGGACCGGGGTGATCTGAACTCGTTCTTGATCGAGATAACCGCGATAGTTTTGCGAAAGAGAACCGAAGACGGCACGCCGCTCGTCGATAAGATCCTCGACGAGGCCGAACAGAAAGGAACCGGTAAATGGACTTCGGAAATTGCGCTTGAATTTGGGGTCCCTGTACCGTCGATCGACTCCGCGGTCTCCATGCGGCAGATCTCGGCACTAAAACAAGAACGCGTCGCGGCCGCCGAAAAGCTCGGCATCGCACAAAACGTTCAGCTCGACGAAACGCTCGGGCCTGATGTTGTTCATTTTGTCGAAACGGGCTTGCATCTGGCGTTTATCGCGGCCTACGCGCAAGGGTTCTCACTGCTCCGCGTTGCCTCGGTCGAAAAGAACTACGAGCTGCATCTTACTGAGATCGTCAAGATATGGCGTGGCGGATGTATCATCCGATCGCGATTGTTAGACCCGATCCGCGACGCGTTCACGGCTGTGCCCGATCTGCCAAATCTGTTGGTCGCCGATAACCTGAGGGAAACTATCCAGAAAGAGCAGAATCTGCTCAAGGCGACGTTAAAATTTGCCATCGCCGCGGATGTTCCATGTATGGCGTTCGGGTCGGCACTGAATTACATCAAGGCTTACGCCTCAGACCGTCTGCCGGCGAATCTGATCCAGGCCCAGCGAGACCTTTTCGGCGCACACACTTACAAACGGATCGACAAGGAGGGGACGTTTCACACACCAAATTGGGGCGGGTAGAATAGCCAGACCTACCGGGATCGCTCTTAGTGCGATATACTAAATAACTGAAATAACAATACTTCGAGCCACATTCGATGTAACGCAGGATGATCCGTCGTGTTGCATTTGGAAAGGCTATTATTGCCGGCGTGGCCGGCGCGGCCGCTTGGGAAGGGCTCCTCCGCCTGTTAGTTTTGGCCGGACTTCCGATGTTCGACCTGGTTCGAATTCTCGGAATGATGCTCGCAGGACGAGGCGCGCCCGCCTGGGAATGGTGGCCAGTCGGCATGGCCACGCACGCCATGGTCGGCGCCATCTGGGCGGTCTTTTACGCATACTTCTTCTGGTCATTTTTTGACCTACAACCAGCGCTCCAGGGAATCGTTTTCTCATTGCTTCCGGCCATACTTGCGGGGTCGATAATGATCCCGCAGATGGATCTCATGCTGGATGGTCAGCATCCTCCGCTAAAAATGTTCGCGATCGGACTGGGCATCCTGGGACCGATCTCAGTGTTGACCGGCCACCTTATTTACGGTTTGGTGATGGGCTCGATCTACGTGCGGCCCGTCGGGTATAGGGTTGGATATCGCAAAATAAATTATGGCTGAATTCATGTTCGCAACCGGTATCGAGTGCAGCGCGCCGACCATCGACGGCGGCCGCTGGCGTATCGATCAGCTTGAGGAAACGGGCCATTACAAGAATTGGCGCCGCGACCTCGAGCTTGTTCGCGATTTCGGT
>DASXPW010000384.1:0-5359 GCA_036493385.1 Pyrinomonadaceae bacterium | reverse complement strand
GACGTAATAGATCCAATTTTCTTCCATTGTTCCGTGGACCAGATAAGCATCGACGCCCGTGGCAAAAACGGCAACGTCCTCGCCGCCGTGAGTCTCATTCAGCAGCGGTATTCCCGCGTTTTGCAGATAGTTAGGATCGGTCGTATCGGTGCCGGCCAGGTCAAATGGGGCCCGCAAAAGAGGGCTAAACGACTTTGGCTGCTGGCAACAGAGCTTTGGGCCGGCCGGCAGCAAATTTGACGCTCCCTCGTAGCCGCGTCCATTTGCATAACCGAGCGTTGTGTACGGCAAACCGAGCGCGTCTCGTTTGTAGTCGGGTTCGAGCTGGCCGCGTTCATCGACCTCACGTACGAAGCCGAGAATGTTGTTGCCGCGAACCGGGTACCCTTGAATGAAAAACGTATGACTATGATCAGCCGTAACAATAATGAGCGTGTTGCTCAGATCTACTTTACCGACCGCAGTTCGCACAGCGTCGGAAAGCGCGATCGTGTCGGTCATTGCCCTAAAGGCGTTGCCATAATGATGGGCCATGTCGATGCGGCCGCCCTCGACCATGAGGAAATAACCCTTTTGGTTTTGCGCGAGGATGTCGATGGCCTTTGAAGTCATTTCTGAGAGCGACGGCTCGCCGGCGGCGTCCTTTGGGCGGTCGTATTCAAATTTCATATACGAAGGCTCAAACAGGCCAAGCGCGTGCTTCACTTTTTTCGGATCGATCGCGTCAAACTGTGCCTTGTTCCAGACATACACGGAATTTTTGTACTTCTTGACCCATTCGGCGGTCAGGTCTCGGCCATCGAGCCGTTCTCCCTGAAACGTCGAATATTCGGGGTCTGTCACAGTGTTTGGCAGAAATTTCGTTCGGCCGCCACTGAATGCAACCTCCAGACCGTCACCATATTTGAACTCGAGAAGCTGCCGCGCAATGTCCGGAAACTTGGCGGCATAGGCATCCGGCCGCCGATCGCGGATGTCCTTATCACACTCCCAATCGCGGTCGGCCACATGAGCGTAACAAGCACCCGGAGTTGCGTGGGTGAGCCTTGCGGTAGATACGACTCCGGTTGATCTGCCGGCGTCCTCGGCATACTCAAGCAGGGTTTTGGTCTCGTGGCCGGCGACGGTTCGGTAGTCGCCATGGACAACGCGCTGATCGACCGAGAGAATGCCCTCGTTGGTTTTGACGCCGGTCATGATGGCGCTCATGGTCGGTGCCGAATCGGATGTTTGCTGATTAGTACTGTAGGTTTCAGATAAAGCACGATATGGAAAATTCTCGAAACTCAGGCGGTTTTCTTCGCCACTCTCGCCACGTCGCTGGCCCTCGAAAATGCGGGAGGCTGTAATGGTCGAGACGCCCATGCCATCGCCGAGAAACAGGATGACGTTCTTTGCCACACCTTTTCGCGGAAGCATATTTTGCCCATCCGTAATGAACTTCCAGCCGTCGCGCCGCCATGTCTCGGCCGACTCAGTACGTTTCACTGGAAAGGGCGGCTTCGGCGATTGTCCGAAGGATACAAAAGCGAACAGTAGAATGAACACGATCGATCGTTTTGTGAGGGTTCGCATAGATTTAAGGTGCCAAATTCAATCGAATTTAGCACCTTTGTCGCCGTATTTCTATCGCGAGGATCTTGGACGAAAGGTTTTGTTAAAGTCGCTGAGAAACGGCCTTTGCCTGCATAAATTGCAGCAGATACTCACGGCCTCCGGCCTTCGAGTCAGTGCCACTCATGTTAAATCCGCCGAAAGGATGAACACCGACCAGTGCGCCCGTGCATTTTCGATTGAGGTAAAGGTTGCCCACATGAAATTCTTTGCGGGCCTTTTCCAATCGAGACTGGCTGGTCGAATAGACCGAGCCGGTGAGTCCAAACTCAGTGTCATTGGCGATCTCGAGAGCATGATCAAAGTTTCTCGCTTTGATCACTGCCAGCACCGGCGCGAAGATCTCTTCCTGCTCGATCGTCGAGCCGGGTTCGACGTTCGCAATGATCGTAGGCTGAATAAAATAGCCTTCTTTGTCCGAACCCTTGCCGCCCGAGAGAATTTCGCCGCCCTCGCTTACGCCTTTGTCGATGTAATCCAGAGTGGTATCAAAAGAGCGTTTGTTGATCACGGCAGCCACATTTGTCCCGGATTCGGTTGGCTGGCCGATATTCAATTTATCGGTCAGTTCAACGATGCGATCGACCAGCGCGTCATGGACCTTTTCATCGACGATCAGCCGCGAACAGGCAGAGCATTTTTGTCCTTGAAAGCCAAAAGCAGCCGACACAATGCCGCTAGCAGCCTGGTCCAGGTCGGCGTCATCGGTCACGATGATCGCGTCTTTGCCACCCATTTCGGCAACGACGCGTTTGATCCACCGCTGGCCTTCGCGCGGTTTGGCGGCCACCTCATTTATATGCAATCCGACCTGTTTCGAGCCGGTAAACGAAATGAATCGCGTCAGAGGATTGGTCACCATCGCCTCGCCGGTCTTCGCGCTGCCGGTCAGGAAATTTACGACGCCGGCCGGCAGGTTGATCTCTTCCAAAACCTCAATAAACTTGGCGGCGATCGTCGGCGAATCGGACGAGGGCTTCAACAAAACCGTATTCCCTGCAACAATTGCGGCGGTTGTCATCCCGGCCATGATCGCCAGCGGAAAATTCCACGGCGGAATGATCGCGCCGACCCCAAGCGGAATGAATTCGAGCCGATTGTCCTCGCCTTCGAATTTGGTCACAGGCTGATGGCCGGACCAGCGGATCATCTCGCGACCGTAAAACTCGCAGAAATCGATCGCCTCGGCAACGTCGCCGTCAGCTTCGGCCCATGTTTTAGAGACCTCAAAGACCATCACCGCCGACAGCTCATTCTTGCGCCGACGCATGACATCGGCCGCCTTGAAAAGATACTCCGCCCGGTCCGCGGCTGGTACCTCGCGCCAGATCTTGAATGCATTTGTAGCCGCCTCGATCGCGCGATCGACGAGTGTCGTGTCGGTATCGACCTCAGAAAATACACCGACGACCTCATCTTTTTTGGCCGGATTGTAGCTTTGAAACTTGCTGTCGAGCGAGATCTTTTCGCCGTTGATGATTACCGGATATTCGCGACCTAGCTCGGCCCGCACCGACTCTATAGCCTTGGTCATCGCGGCTGAATTTTCGGGCGTTGTGAAATCTGTAAAAGGCTCGTTTCTGAATTCGTCCATT
The DNA here is from genome assembly GCA_036493385.1 of Pyrinomonadaceae bacterium. GTDB lineage: Bacteria > Acidobacteriota > Blastocatellia > Pyrinomonadales > Pyrinomonadaceae > OLB17. Next base: position 2,150 of record DASXPW010000384.1, on the reverse strand, counting down.
ACTCTCTGTGTTTGCATATTCGATAACTCCTCGCGGGCAGGCGCTTACTGGCAGCCTAAACCCATTCGCCGGTCTGCTGCAGCCTTTTAATTTTTCTTCGCGCGATCTCTCGTTTGATCGGTGTGACGCGGTCGATGAAAACGACGCCGTCGCAGTGATCTGTCTCGTGCAGAATGCAGCGAGCAGCAAGGCCCTCGAGATCGGCCTCAAACTCATTGCCGGCCAGGTCCAATGCCCGGACGACGACGCGCATTTCTCGCCTGATCGTCTGAAACAGACCCGGAAACGAGAGGCAGCCTTCTTCGCCTATCTGCTCGCCCTCGATATGAATAATCTCTGGATTTATAAAGGTTTGCGGCCGCGGATTTTCTTCTTCATCGCGGACGTCCATCACAAAAAAACGTTTCGATATGCCGATCTGTGGGGCGGCCAGGCCAACACCTCCGGCGTCGTACATAGTTTCGAACATTCGAGAAACTGTGTCCGGCAGGCCATTTTCCATGTCCTCGGCGTCCACGGGCCGGCCAACCGAATGCAATATCGGGTCAGGGTAGGTAACAATTTCCAGCAGTGACATAGATTTATGTGTTGCACTCCGTTACAAACTGCCCCTCAGAGTGGAAATAAATATTATAGCGGACAAGCCGCGTCTGTCGAAAATGTGTCCATTCTGAACTTCACCAGATTCACCACCGGTATGACCAAAATGCCCCTTCGTATGACCATTTAAGGACGAAATTTGAATGCAATTACCACCGCCCACCTCGTCAGAGCGTACACAGAACACACACGTCCAGCCACCGCCGACGCCGTCGTCGTATCCGTCGTCAATGGTCGCTAAATTATAGACGCGTCATCTTGTGTTTTTTCGTCTACTTGATAGTTTGCTATTAGGCGCGATTCCGGGTTCGGTCGCTGAGAATTAAAGCTTGGCGAGAATTGCGGGCACGCTGCCTGAGGTCAGGTGGGGTTAGTCATCGGCGAAGACTTCGGTGATGTAGATGTCGCCGTTCGAGGCGTAGGCGATGCCGACGCCGGTCGCACGCCATTCGGGGTCGAGTATATTTTCGCGGTGCGTGGGCGAGTGCATCCAGCCGCGGATGGCAAGGCTTGCAAGCTCATTGGTCGGCTCACATTCGAAAAGATTTTCGCCTATCTTTTGCCAGCCGCGGACACGGGCATGTTTGGCGCGTTCGACGACGCTGTCGCCATGACTATCGATGTGATCGAAAAAGCCTTCGCGGGCCATGGTTTGCGAATAACTTCGTGCGAGATCGGCAAGACCATCGTTCCAGGCGAGCTGCGAGAGGCCTGAGTGAGCGCGTTCGCGATTGATGAGCGAAAAGACCTGGCTCTCTCGGTTGTCCTGAGCGAGGGTGCCGACGCGCTGGGCGCGAGCGTCTGCGGTACCCAATATGGCGAGCGACAAAACGAAGACCGTCGAAAGAATTACACTTCGATTCATAGAATGAATACCATCTAAACGTGATCTTGCGAGGTTTGGGGAAAGCGATCGGCGGCAGGCCTATCTTGCCAAACAGTGTATTAGATGACGGCCGCGCGAGGCAAGAGAAAATTTATTGCGGCTGCAAGCGATTGATCTCTGCCTCGTCCCAGTCGCAGAGAGTTTTGGCGTCGCCTTCCCGCAGCTTTGCACTCCAGTGTACCCAAAGGTAGGAGGGCAGCGGCATCTCGCCTTTCTGGACCTCATCGCACATGGCGCCGAGCTTGCGGACCTTTTTGCGGGTATCGTAGGTATTCCAGACGCTTATGTTGAGGTTTTGGCGGCCTTCCTGGATGTGGCTTGAGAGCAGCCACGACGACGGCGCGATCTGCGCGTACCACGGATAGGTGGTCCGGTTAGAGTGACAGTCGGCACACGACCGGCTTAGGATGGCTTCGACATCGGGCGGAACTGCGGTCGACGCCTCGAGCGTATCGCCGGGATTTTCGGGAGGGTTGTTAAAGTCGGGGCGGAAAAATTGGATGACGACAAACGCAACCACAATGAGGATGACAACGACCTTCAGAATCTTTTTCAACATGCCCGCAACCTTTCGCTAACTATTTGACTCGTAATAGAATACTCGCGCGATGTTTCTATCTCCAACCGTTATTGTTATACCGCTGTTCGCCGCGCTGATCGCCGT
>DASXPW010000383.1:0-3259 GCA_036493385.1 Pyrinomonadaceae bacterium | reverse complement strand
CGGGGAACGTAACATCAAAACTAAGACTTTTGTTTGTATAGGTTTGGCCTGAGACGGTGCCGCGCTCAATGCCTCCGGGCGTAGCGGGTCTCGTCGCGACTGTCGTGTTAGCGGTCGAGATCGACTTTGCGGGCAAATTCGTTGGTATCGGCGTAGTCTGGGCGCATGCAAGCCCATACAGCGCTACTGCAAGGACAAGGATCGAAAAACTTTTCGTCATAAATAAAACAGGCCCAGACGCGGAATGCCGAGGTCTTCTCGCAGGCATTTCAAAAGCATCAGCTCGAAGGTGCTCTTGTACGCCCCTTCGTCCATCGCGCTTTTGTAGAGCTTGAGTTGGCCGGCAACCGCCTTCTTCAAACTCTTTAGATGCTCTTTTTCCGTGTTTTGTAGCAAGGCCCGGTCAAGAAACGATTCGATGTCGTAGAGCGTGCAGTCGACATACTCAAGATCATCGCCGAGATTTGTAACGAGTTCATCGAGTCGCGCCGCCGCCCGATCGAGGTCCTCGCGTAGATCTGAGTCAGGGTTCGACCGCAGCGACTCGGCCGCCTGATTTATGTGCTCCATGACCGCTTCACGTGAGAATTGTGGGGCTCCGGAGTCGCCGTCGTGTGCGCCGACCTGAGCTGCCGACCATTCGGCAAATTGTGCTTCGACTTCCTCGCGACAGTAAAAAAGGCTCTTGACCGTGCGGTTTTGGTTCGGCTGCTTGTCAAAACCGTCAAAAACCGTCTCGATCGCCCGTAAAACAACATGCAGCGGCACGCCGCGCTCCTGCCAGCCCTCGATCAACGCCCAATCCAACGGCGACAGCAGCAAATGCCTCCCGCGCCGGCGGATGAAGGCGTCTTCTATCTCCGTAAAATAATTGTAGTAATTTAGGGACATTGATCAGAAACGTGATTATCGCGTAAAGCTTTCCAACTCGCAAAGATATCTCCGAAGCCTTGCTGATAAAACTTTCTTGCCATAGCATCGTATGCATGCGAACGACCCTGAATATTGACGAAGACATTCTGGAAATTGCCAAAGAAATAGCCGTGGTTAACAAGGTTTCTTTGGGACGGGTAATTTCAGAGCTTGCGAAGGAGGGCATGGAAATTGAACGGGCTGAGAAAGTGCGCGCAAAACTCTCGCTAATAGATCGCGACATCGACCCCACTTCTCGTTAGAAAGAACATGACCAACAGACGCGAGCGTTTCGAGACTTCTTCAGGCATCGAGCTGCCGAACGATTTCGATCCCAACAACACACAGCCGGTCGACTATGACCGCGATCTGAATGAACCAGCCGAGTTTCCCTACACTCGAGGTGTGCGGCCGAATATGTATCGCGGCCGATTTTGGACGATGCGCCAGTATGCCGGTTTTGCGACTGCGGCTGAGTCGAACGAACGATACAAATATTTACTGTCGCAGGGCACGACCGGCTTAAGCGTTGCGTTCGATCTGCCGACGCAGATCGGGCTCGATTCGGACGATCCGCTGGCGGCGGGCGAGGTCGGGAAAGTCGGCGTCGCGGTCGATAGTCTCGATGACATGCTGACACTGTTTGACGGCATCCCGCTCGATCAGGTCACGACGTCGATGACGATCAATGCGACCGCGTCGACGCTGCTCTGTTTGTATCTGGCCGTTGCTCGCAAACAGGGCGTCTCGTTCGACAAGGTCGGCGGGACCGTTCAGAACGACATTCTTAAGGAATACATCGCTCGCGGAACCTATATCTACCCGCCAAAACCGAGTTTGCGCTTGATCACCGATACGTTTGCCTACTGCGCGGCCGAGGTGCCAAACTGGAACACGATCTCGATCTCCGGCTATCACATTCGCGAGGCCGGCTCGACCGCCGCACAGGAGCTCGCCTTCACGCTTGCCGACGGCATTTGCTACGTTCAGGCCGCGGTCGATGTCGGTCTCGATGTCGATAAATTCGCTCCTCGTCTGTCATTCTTTTTCAACGCGCACAACAACCTGCTCGAAGAGATCGCAAAGTATCGCGCGGCTCGTCGCCTGTGGGCGCGAATAATGAAAGTGCGGTTCAAGGCCAAGGATCCGCGCTCGATGATGCTCCGCTTTCATACGCAGACGGCGGGCTCAACGCTGACGGCCCAACAGCCGGAAGTAAATATCGTTCGGACGACGATCCAGGCATTGGCCGCCGTGCTCGGCGGAACACAGAGTCTGCACACAAATTCGATGGACGAGGCGCTCGCGCTTCCGACCGAGCAGGCCGCGCGCATCGCCCTGCGGACGCAGCAGGTCATCGCATACGAGTCGGGTGTTGCCGACACCGTCGACCCGCTGGCCGGAAGCTATGCTATCGAGGAAATGACCTTTCAGCTCGAAGAAAAGGCCCGCGATTACATCGAAAAGATCGACGCCATGGGCGGAATGCTTGCGGCCATCGAGAGCGGCTACGTCCAACGCGAGATACAGGAGGCAGCCTACGAATATCAGCGCGCGGTCGAGAAAAAAGACGCGATCGTCGTCGGTGTCAATCAGTTTCAGATCGCCGAGCCTGATGCTATTCCGATATTAAGAATTGATGAAGCGGTCGAGCGCGAACAGATCGAACGCGTCCGCGCGATTCGCACAAAACGCGATGCCATTGCTTATGAGTCTGCCATTTCGCGATTGCGAGATGCTGCCAGTGGTCCGGAAAACCTCTTACCGCTCATTTTAGAATGTGTCGAAGCCTATGCCACCGTCGGTGAGATCAGCAACACACTCCGCGCCGCCTGGGGTGAATACCAAGAGGCTGTGACGGTTTAATGTGCCGACTTGTCGGCCTGATATGATCCGCGGCTTGCCGCCACGATGAGCGGAAGGGCTTGCCCTTCCGATGCGTCTTCCCTAAAATCTGCCGAGGCTTCGCCTCCAGCTTATGATCATTTCATTTGACACGCCGTGCTATTACTTCACATCGGTGACGCACAAGAGACTTCCGATCTTTCAAACCGACAAAATGAAGCAGATCCTCGTCAGCGCACTGAACGAAGCTCGACGATCGTCAGGCATGCTGCTCTTTGCATACGCGGTTATGCTTGATCATCTGCATTTGATCACCGACGGAAAGAGAAAACCTTCGGACTGCCTTAGATTCATAAACGGTGTTTCGGCAAAACACATCCTCGATCATCTCAAACAGAATGAATTGACCGCGTCGCTCGAGAAACTGAGGCAAGCCAGGAAACGCGACGGCTCGCAGTACTCGGTCTGGGAACATCATTCGGACAAATTTCTGCTAACCAGC
>DASXPW010000382.1:0-5112 GCA_036493385.1 Pyrinomonadaceae bacterium | reverse complement strand
GTGCCTGAGGGCAGCCTTGGCCACGTAAAAGTATCCGAAGATATTCGTCTTGAACGTCTTTTCGAACTCCTCGTTTGTAAGCTCTTCGATCGATTTCTTATGCTGTTGAAACGCGGCGTTATTTACCAAAATATCGAGGTGACCAAACTGCTCTGCAGCCTGATCGACCGCTTGCTGGCAGAAATCGGCATCGGTCACGTCACCCGGAATAAGTAGACATCGCTGCCCTTCCCGCTCAACGGCCCGCATGGTCTCTTCGGCATCCGGCTGCTCCTCGGGCAGGTACACGATGGCCACGTCGGCGCCTTCGCGAGCGTACAAGACGGCCACCGATCGGCCGATCCCCGAATCGCCGCCTGTAATGATCGCGGCCTTACCGGCAAGCTTTTCCGCACCTTTATAGTTCGGGGCCTCATACTGAGGACGCGGCTCGATCTTTTTCTCAATACCCGGATGCGGCTGGCTCTGCGCCGGCAGCGGATTTTTCGGCCGCTCGCCCAATTGTTCGTTCTTTTCTTTTCCTTCGGCTGCTTTCCCCATGATCTTTGACCTCAATAAATATGGGGAAGATCAAACTTCCCCTTCAAGTGGCGGTCGTCCGCCGTTAATTCACGACCGATTTACAGGTCAGAGAATGAATAATTTTCAACGAACTCAAAAGGCTCCTGACCTTCCAGTTACCGGAGCCCTGCGTGCCCGACTGAAAATGATTCTTGCCCTGTCATAGATCTCATCGCCAGGCTGAATAGGCGGCTCACGGCGGGCCCTCCGCCGAACTATCGTGATCGGCCCTTCGGGCTTGATCCCCGTAAGGTCGAGCGGTCGTTCAGCCGGCGCGTCTTCGTTGTGAAAGATGTTACCAAGCATTTATTTCTCCCCGGTGCGTATGAATTCGTACACTTAACGTGCGTTGATAAACGTTTCGGCAAGAGGCGTGCCACACCTGTTAAACGCACTTTCTGTTGACACTGAATTTGGCTTCTAGTAGCCTCAAACTATTGACCTGATTCTGATTTTAGCGAACGCATATAACCGCTCTGAAGAAACTCGAACTACCACCCCAAGGCCTCAACACGCTCTTTGGCGTTCAAGATCAAAACATCAAATATCTCGAGTCGCTGCTGGATGTGAGTATCGGTGCTCGCGGCAACGAATTGCTCATTGATGGCGACGAACGCGACATCAAAACCGTAGAACAGATCTTGCGGGAATTCGGCGAGCTATTCGAAGAGGGCAACAGTTTTAGCGACAAGGAGCTGCGGGACGCGTTCAAGCAGATCGCCGAGGATAGGGCGTATAGCCTAAAGGATTATTTTTTAAAGTCGCGATTTAATCCGTCGGGCAAAAAGCAGGTCGCACCTAAGACCGCCAATCAGCGTAAATACCTCGACGCGATAGCCAGTAACGACCTGGTTTTTGGTATTGGAGTCGCCGGCACCGGCAAAAGCTTCCTGGCTGTTGCAATGGCTGTCGACGCGCTGTTTAAGAAGCAGGTCACGCGTATTATTTTGACTCGGCCCGCGGTCGAGGCGGGTGAGCGTCTCGGTTTCCTGCCTGGCGATCTGCAGGAAAAGGTCGACCCGTACCTCAGACCGCTCTATGACGCTTTGTTTGATCTTGTCGACGCCGAGAAGGTCACGAAGATGCTCGAAAAACGCATCATCGAGATCGCCCCGCTCGCATTTATGCGCGGTCGAACACTTTCGGACGCTTTTATCATCCTCGACGAGGCCCAGAACACGACCAGCGAGCAGATGAAGATGTTCCTCACCCGCATTGGTTTCGGCTCGAAAGCCGTCGTTACGGGCGATAAGACCCAGATCGATCTGCCTCGCGGCCAGCGCAGCGGCCTTCGCGAAGCAGAGGACATACTCCTAGATCTCGACGGTATCGAGTTCGTCTATTTCACGGATAAAGACGTCGTTCGGCACAAGCTGGTCCAGATGATCGTTAAAGCATACGAAAGCCATTCCAATGAGAATAAGGAAAACTGAGGCATCCCATATTCCTTACCTTATCAACGGAGATGTAATTGTAGACACGATGTAAGGATACTTATGTTAAAGTAAGGAGTGGCATTTATGAACGAGCAGGCAAAGATCACAAGCAAAGGCCAGATCACTGTTCCGGTGAAGATCCGCAAAGAGCTCGGTGTTAAACCCGGCGACCGTATCGTCTTCGAAAAGGACGGTGACACGGTCATCGTACGGCCACTGCGAAAAGAGAGTCCGTTTGAGAAATATCGGGGTATTGGAAATGCAGGTATAAGCTCCGGACGCGACGCTGTTAACAAGTTCGTTCGTAAGATCCGGGGATTTGACCCTGAGGCGTAATGATCACCTCGATCGACACAAACGTTCTTATCGCTCTGTGGGACACTAAGGACGCTCTCAATATCGCTGCTCAAAACGCGCTCGACCAGGTTTATGACGACGGCCGGCTCATCGTATGCGGCGCCGTCTATGCCGAGTTATTGGGCCCGGCGGGCAGGACAGAGGACATGATCGAGGAATTTCTTAGCGATACCGGCATCGAGGTAGAGTGGGAAACGAACGAAGCCATATGGCGAAGCGCGGCCCGAGCCTATCAGGGCTATGTAAAACGCCGCCGTAGACAGAAACAGCCCGAACCGAGGCGAATAATCACCGATTTTCTGATCGGCGCGCATGCCTTTATAAATGATCATCGATTGTTAACATTGGACAAGCGCATATATAAAGCGTCGTTTTCCGGCCTGAACATAGTCCAGTTTTAGTGACCCGTGATCGTAAATCTCCAGCGAAAGATCAAAGTCGATTCTTCGTTATTTAAGCGATTTCTCTCCACGGCTTTAAGTCAGACAACGGAAACCGAGGGCCGTAATCCGTCTGTGGCCTTTATCTCCGACCGGCGGATGAGGGAGTTGAACAGCTTTTTTCGCGGGAAGAATTCCACAACCGACGTCCTTTCCTTTCCGAACGAGCCGGATGAGTTTGATAAAGACTCCACAAACCTAGGCGACATCGTGATCTCGGCAGAACAGGCGGCACACCAGGCAGGGGAAAACGGACTGTCGCTTGAAAACGAGATAATGCAGCTCATTCTTCACGGACTGCTGCATCTTTGCGGTTACGACCATGAGACCGATAATGGCGAGATGGACGCCCGTGAGCTCGAATTGCGCAAATCCCTCGGAATATAGCTTGCCAGCCTGGATGTGCTAACCTGTCGTTTATCAACAATATGTCCGATTCCAGGAAAAAGGCCGACCCGTGCGTAATGGTCATCTTTGGCGCGACCGGCGACCTTACAAAACGCAAACTCTTTCCTGCCCTCTACAACCTCGCAAAGGACGATTTTTTGCCGCACACCTTTGCGATCATCGGCGTCGGCCGGCAGGAGCTTACCACGGAGGATTTTCGCAAGGAGCAGCTTGATGATTTTAATGAGTTCGTTCCGAACGGACCGGACAAGAACCTGATCAAATGGTTTCAGGAGCGCACCTATTACACCGGCGGCGATTTCGACGATGACAAAAAGCTTTTTGGCGATCTCAAGGACCTGCTCGGCGAGGTCTGCGCCAAACATCAGATCCCCGAAAATTATTTCTTCTACCTGGCGACGCCGCCGACGCTGTTCGCGAACGTCACGCAAAAGGTCGTTAAACACGGCCTCGCGAAAGAGGAAAGCGGCCACTGGAGGCGATTTATTTATGAGAAGCCCTTTGGCCGCGATCTCGACTCAGCCCGCGCGTTGAATAAAGCGCTCTTGCGGCTGATCAAGGAACAGCAGATCTATCGCATCGATCATTACCTCGGAAAAGAGACCGTCCAGAACATTTTGGTCTTTCGCTTTGGAAACAGCATTTTCGAGCCCATATGGAACCGTAATTTCGTCGACAGTATCCAGATCACGGTCGCTGAGGAACTGGGTGTTGAGCTGCGCGGCGGATACTATGATTCGGCCGGCGCGCTGCGGGATATGATCCCAAATCATATCTTTCAGCTCGTTACGCTAACCGCAATGGAGCCGCCCGTGTCGTTTCAGGCTGATGCCGTTCGCGATGAGCAGTCAAAGATCCTTTCGGCAATACAGCCATTCACGCCCGAGGAAGTATTGCATTATGCCGTCCGCGGTCAATACGGCGAAGGTAAGATCGAGGACAAGGCCGTGCCGGCCTATCGATCGGAGCAGCAGGTCGCTCCGTATTCGGATACGGAAACCTTCGTTGCTCTAAAGCTCACTCTCGACAACTGGCGTTGGGCCGACGTTCCTTTTTACATACGCACCGGAAAACGAATGGCGACCAAAAACTCTACGATCATGGTCGAATTCAAAAAGGCACCGTTCGTCCTCTTTCGCGAGACCGGCGTAGAGCGTCTGCGAACAAATCGGATCGTCATTCATATTCAGCCGGACGAGGGCATCACGCTTCATTTCGGCGCAAAGATACCCGGCCCGATCGTCAACGTCGGTCCCGTCGACATGGATTTCAATTACGCCGATCATTTTGGCGAGCAGGTGGCGACCGGTTATGAGAGATTGCTTTATGATTGCATGATCGGCGACGCGACACTGTTTCAGAGGGCCGATATGGTTGAGGCAGCCTGGTCGATCGTGACACCCATCCTCGATGTCTGGAGCGCGATACCGGCACGAGATTTTCCAAACTACGCCGCCGGCACGTGGGGCCCGCCCGAAGCGGAAGAGCTGCTTGCCAAAGACGGCCGCGCCTGGAAAAACATGGTCGACGAGTAAAATTGGCAATTATGAGGCTCTCCGCATAAAATCTACCCCCGAATGGAACTTGAGATTGCCAGCCTGGTCGTCATCCTGCTGATCCTGATCTTTCTGGCGACGATCGACACCGCTTTCGCCCGCCTCTCCGATGTCAGCCTTCGCCGTCTGGCCGGCGATGCCGAGGAAGCAAACAACGAGTCCACTGCCACGCTCCTACGAAACATTCTTGAAAACCGACCGCGATTTAGATTTGTTCTATCGTCTGCGATCCAAATTCTGCTCATCGGCTTCACGGTCGTACTTACGTTGCTCTTAAAGCTCCTGGCACCTTCCGACACGCAATTGCTTGTGCTTGCATTGGCGGTCGCTTTGCTCTCGACCGTGCTGGTGCGA
>DASXPW010000381.1:0-5393 GCA_036493385.1 Pyrinomonadaceae bacterium | reverse complement strand
CACTTGTTTTCTGAAATGAAGTGAACTGTCGGCGGCGCTCTGAAACGCTAGCTTTGAAGGTCGGTTGCAAGCTCCTGCAGCTCGCCGGCATTGATATCCGACACCGCCCAAAATGCCATGCCGTTGCGCGTCCAGCGGACGACGTTGAATCCTTGACGCGTCAAGGTGCTCGAAGCGGCGTTGGCGTCCTGCGTCGGATAGATAAAGACGTTTATAATGTGGAGGCGTCTCTGATAAACAAGGGCCGCAATGGGCCGGCCGCCGGCGTAATCCAATCGTCCGCCGATAAGCGTGAAACCTAGCTGCGTGAGATCGACGACCGGCGGCGAAAAATCCAGCTTTCCTTCGAACCATGGCTTTACCGTATGTTGGTCGGTCGACGGCACATCCATCAGATGCTTATCCATCAATGAACGCACGTGGGCCGAAACCATCTCATTCGCAAGCAGATCGTTGGAATTTGACTGACGAAATATCGCGAGTGTCGCAAATAGGGCAACGACGACGATCGCGGCAGCGGCAACCGTCGGCAGCCATCGCCATTTGAAAAATCGTTTGTAAAACGGCTCACTTGTCGCCTCGCCCAATGCAGATCTTATCTTCGACCTCAGCTCGGTCGGTGCGCGGAAATAAAGATCATCGTCCGCGAGCGCTTTCTTTAGCGCCGCCCGGTCGCGATACGCGTGATCGCACGCGAGACACTCCTCCAGATGAGTTTCGACCTGAACATGATTTACGAGATCTAGCTCGCCGTCGGCAAAGCTGTCTATCAATGGTCGTGCGTCTTCGCAGTTCATCCTAAAACTCCTGTCGCGCTCGCCGCCGCATCGCGCTGCAGCCGCTGTCGTGCCCTCGCAAGCCGCGACATCACCGTCCCGAGGGGCAATTCCGTCACCGACGATATCTCTTTGTACGACAAACCTTCGAGATCTCTCAGCACGATGATCTCGCGAAACGCGGGCGGCAGCTCATCGAGCAATTTTCTTAACAGTTGCCGATCGATATTTTCCTGCAGGACCGCTGCAGGGTCGCCCGAGGTTGCCTGGTGCATCTCCTCATTGAGCTCATAGACGATCTCGCGCGGACGGTTTTTCTTGATCCACGTGTAACAGGTATTGCGGACGATCTTTAGCAGCCACGCCCGGCTGTCGCCGCCGTGAAACCCGCCAAAAAAACGAAAGGCCCGCATAAAGGCTTCCTGCACGACATCGTCGGCGTCCGACGGGTCGCGCGTCAGCCAGCGCGCAAGGTTATACGCCGCGTCGAGATGCGGTAGAAAAACCTCTTCGAAATCTGCGCTTGCTTTGGCTTCTGACACCTACTTGTTTTTACCGCCCCGGCTCGCTCTTCAACTGATAAAGACCACGACAGCACCGAATTTATTCCCCGCAAAAAAATATATTTGTGCGCGGAATTTTTGCTGAGCACCTTCAGTCTACAAATACCGAGACGCAACCGAGAATTTCGTCGGTTGTGTCGAGGATAGTTTAGCCGAGGTGGAAATGAAAATTCGTTCGCTGGTCATAACAACCTTTTTAATATTCGTCGGTATCGCACTTGTGGGTTGCGGTTCCGGAGGCGTCATTGATAACCACGAGCCCAAAATGCCGGTCGACAAACCGGCCAATTCGTCGATCGCGGATGCGTCGCCCGAAAAAGGCGAGGTTCGGATCGAGATCGAAGATTTCGTTTTCAAACCCGCAGAGATAACCATTGCCCCCGGCACAAAGGTTACGTGGATCAACAAGGACGAGGCGCCGCACACAGCAACCAGCACCGACACGCCGCAGAAATTCAACTCGGGCGGTCTCGACACCGACGACAAATTTTCGTTCGTCTTTAACGACAAAGGCGAATACCCCTATTACTGCGCGCTTCATCCACATATGAAAGCGTCGATCACGGTCAAATAAGGACAAAAAAATGAAGGACAATATTAACGATTCAACCGACGAAGCGCGAGGCGGCTACGACCGTCGCGAATTTCTCAAATGCATGGGCGCGTGGGCCGGGACCGGTCTCGTCGTCGCGATGGCGGGCGGCGTCTTGTCGAGCTGCAAGATCGAGGACGCCGCTCCGGGCGTGCTCTCCTTTGTGCAGATCAGCGACACGCACATCGGATTTGGGAAGGACCCGAATCCGCACGTGACCGACACGCTGCAATCACTGGTCGGCAAGATCAACGCGCTTCCGGCACCGCCGCCATTTGTGCTGCACACGGGCGACCTGACGCATCTGTCAAAACCCGAGGAATTTGACACGCTCGAGCAGATCCTGAAAGGTCTCAAGACCGATCAGATCTTCTATGTGCCGGGCGAGCATGACACATTTTCAGATCAGGGTGCCGAATTTCTGAAGCGGTTTGGCAAGGGAACGGTCGGGCGCGGATGGCAGAGCTTCGACCATAACGGGACGCATTACATCGGGCTGAATAATGTCGTCGCGGCAAGCTCGGGCCCGCAACCTGGCACGTTCAAGAACGGCGGAAACGAAGGTCTCGGCGCGCTCGGCGCTGACCAGCTCGACTGGCTAAAGAAGGACGTTGATAGTTTGACCGACAGCACGCCCGTTGTTGTCTTTACGCACGTCCCTCTCTGGGCTGTGTATCCACAGTGGGGCTGGGGCACGGAAGATTCTGAACAAGCGCTGGCCCTTCTGAAACGATTCGGCTCTGTCACCGTGCTTAACGGTCACATTCATCAGGTCATGCAAAAGGTCGAGGGCAATATCACGTTTCACACGGCGCGTTCGACGGCCTATCCGCAGCCCGCACCCGGCACGGCGCCCGCTCCCGGCCCGATGAAGGATGTCTCCGCCGACCGTCTGCCGTCGACCATCGGCCTGACGCAGGTCCGCTATGTCGAATCCAACAAGTCGCTCGCGATCGTCGACGAAACGCTGGCATAGATCGAGGAGAAGAGACCAAATGTCATCACTTGCTTCCTGGAGTCACGTTCATCCAGTGCTGGTTCATTTCGCGACCGCGCTGTTTCCGGTCTCGTTTGTCAGCGACGCCGCAGGGCGTTACCTAAAACGCGCGTCGCTGACCGACGGTGCCTGGTGGATGTTGTTTTTCGGAGCGCTGACGACGTCGCTAACGGGCCTCGCCGGATGGCTGTGGGCCGCCCAGAACGGCGCCGCTTCCGCAGCCGACCCGATGCTTGCGACCCATCGGCTGCTTGGCCTCCTTCTCGTGCCCGCTCTAGCGGGCGACAGATTAGAATAAAGGGTGCAACATACAGAAATGTTCGAATCTTTTGATCTCGGAATGCGGATCTCGGAATTCAAGAAGAGAGAACCACCCCGTCACACAAAATACGTGTGCCACCCCTCCTTCGCAAGGAGGGGAGCTTAAGATGGCTCCGCGGTTCAAAATTGGGCGGCGATTGGGTATGCTTTTAGGTCTATGACTACAAAAGCAGAATCTGCGGAATTGGTGTTGAAGCTCTACGACCTTAGGCGTGAGAAGAAGATGCGTAAGGCGCGGGAGTGGTTTATTACGTTTTACCCGACATCGGCCGACGACTATCAGAAGACGGTCGCGGACCCGAAGGTCGGTGCGTATCTGAGGATGGTCACTTCATATTGGGAGATGGCCGCCGCGCTGGTCAACCAGGGCTGCATCGACCCTGAGGTTTTTGACGCGACCAACGGCGAACACTATATCGTCTTTGCCAAGATCGAGCCCATACTGGCCGATCTGAGGGCCGCCAACGATCGGCCGACGCTGTTTTCAGGTCTCGAAACGCAGATCAACAGCTTGCCGAATGGGCCCGAACGGCTCAGGAAAACTCAGGAGTTTTTGGTCAAGTTCGCCGCACGGATGCAAGCCTCGGGCAAGGACAAGTCGGCGAAGGCTTCGAAAGGATAAAGGATGAAGGATCAGGGATAAAGTTCGGAGAAAAAAGACTTGCTTCATAATCAGGTTTTAAAGCCATAACCACGAAACAACACGAAATAATACCGAATCAAACCCGAAACAAACCGAAAAAGCGGGACTTTTGGGCCCCGTTTGGTGTGTCCGCTGATAGTGATCTTATCGACGCTTGAGGAGCAGGCCGAGGACAAGGCCGACGGCGGCCGAGATGAGGATGGTCTGGCCCGGCTTTTCACGGGCAAACTGTTTGGCGTCCTCGACAAGCTGCTTGGGATCTTTGTCCTGCAGCTCGCGAAATTTGTCCGAGGCGTAATCGCGTGCGCGAACCGCCGCGTCCTGGATCTTCTGTCCGTACTCCTGCGCGTGCACCTTGATATCTCCTAAAAACTCATCTTTATTGCTGTCGAGCTCGTCGGGCAGAGGGACGAGCGACTGGTTCAATTCTGCTTCGGCCTTTTTAACTTCGTTTTCGTAATCTGACATCTTTGTAATGCTTCCTCCTTGAACTTGTTCGGTTCATAGACAGGATAACGAATTTGCGCGGAAAAGGGTTCGATATTTTTAGGAACTAATCGGCCGCGAAGCTATTCGTGTCGTTTCGTGTGAATTCGTGGTTCCGGATTTCTAAACATCCTAAAACCTAACCACGAAACAACACGAAAAAGCACGAAATAGATCAAACAAGAAATTTGAGCAGGACGGTTGACAAGGTTTTTGCCGGATGCGATTCTAATAAAAATAGTAAGTAAGCACTTACTCATAATCTGGAGAAATATTTGACCGAAGACATATTATCTATAGGCCACTCGCAACCGCGAATGAAGGGCGACGAGCGTCGAGAGCAGATCCTGGCGACGGCCATTAACCTATTCTCACGCAATGGTTTCCGGGGGACGACGACGAAGGAAATAGCTCGCGCAGCGGGCGTGTCGGAGGCAATGGTCTTTCGACATTTTGATACAAAAGAGGCGTTGTACGGAGCGATCCTGGAGGACAAGGGCTGTCGCGAGGACGTTTCCCGCTTTCCCTGGGAGGGCAACAAGGCGCTGCAGAAGGCGATCGCGGCCGGCGACGATTTTAATGTGTTTTACAACATCGCGCTCGGCGCGCTTGAAAAGCACCAGAAGAATGTCGGCTTTATGCGACTGATCTTTTATTCTGCGCTTGAAGAGCACGAGTTGGCGGCGCAATTTTTCAGTGACTTCGTTCAGCGCGTGTATGGCTTTGTCGGCGATTACATCGTCAGGCGGCAAAAGGAAGGTGCTTTTCGCAAGGTCGATCCGCGTATCCCAGTCAGGGCGTTTTTTGGAATGCTGATACATCATTCCTTGAATAACATCCTCTGGGACAAAGAGCGGCGCGTGATCGATCTGTCGAATGAGGAAGCCGCGAAAAATTTTGCAGAGATTTTATTGGTGGGAATAAAACGAGGGGACAAAAAGTAAACTCGCGCAAATGTCGCGACGTAACTCGTATAATGAGCAATCATAAGGCAATCATACCGGCCGCGTTACTC
>DASXPW010000380.1:0-6181 GCA_036493385.1 Pyrinomonadaceae bacterium | reverse complement strand
TTTTCGCCTGCTAGACATGAAACTCGAGACCTGAAACTTGAAACTTTTAAAAGAAAATATGGCACAGAGCAATAATTGGACAGATTTCCAGATGCCGAGTCGGCTTAACGTCGACACCGAGACGCTTACCGAACGATACGGGAAATTCTACGCACAGCCCTTTGAGCGCGGATTCGGCACTACTGTTGGTAATTCGATCCGCCGTGCGCTCCTGTCCTCGATCGAGGGAGCCGCGATAACAGCCGTTAAGATCAGCGGGGTCGAACACGAATTCTCCTCCATCAAAGGTGTGGTCGAGGACGCGACGGACGTTATCCTGAATTTGAAGCAGGTGCCTTTCGTTCTTCATGGCACCGGACCTAAAACGCTGACGATAAGCAAAAAGGGTGCGGGCGAAGTCACAAGCGCCGACATCATCGGCGACGCCGATGTTGAGGTGCTCGATACCGGCATCCACATTGCCACCATCAGTCAGGGCGGTAAACTCGAAGTCGAAATGCGGCTGAAGAAGGGACGCGGGTATGTATCGGCCGAATTCAACAACGATGAAGACTTGTCCGTCGGCTACATTCCGATCGATTCGGTCCACACGCCAATTAAAAAGGTTAATTACAACGTGGATAAAACGCGGTCGGGCTCGAATACGGAGCTTGACAAATTGACGATCGAGGTTTGGACCGACGGTTCCGTGAAGCCGGAAGATTCCATCGGCCTTGCCGCCAAATTGGTCAAAGATCACATGTCGATCTTTATCAACTTTGAGGAAGAGGAAGAGGAGTATAAATACGAGGACATTGCTCGCCCGCCTCTCATGCGGAATGACCTGCTTGATAAACCGGTTGACGAGCTTGAGCTTTCCGTTCGGTCGTACAATTGTCTAAAGAACGCCGATATTCGGAGCATCCGTGACCTCATCAAGCGCAGTGAAAAAGACATGCTCGGCACCAAAAATTTTGGTAAGAAATCGCTGACCGAGATCAAGGACCTTCTTCATGGAATGGGACTTGACTTTGGAATGGACTTTGACGAGCAGGGAAATCCGATCCCAGGTACCGGAGGCCGCGATCTGGACTAATAAGTCGGCAATAGTGCGTTGGCGGCAGGCGGAATGCTGGATTCCCGCCGGCTGCTGACAGCCAATCGCCAACGATTGACATGAGACATCTTAAAGCACACAGAAAGCTCGGACGTACAACCGAACATCGAATCTCGTTGCTGCGAAATCTGGCGACATCCCTTGTCAACTCCGACAAAGAGTACATAGTGACTACCGTCGCCAAGGCAAAGGAGCTTCGACCGTTTGTAGAAAAGGCAATTACACTCGCCCGCAAAGCACAGGATTTGGATGGCAACGATGGGCGTCTTCGCGAGGTTCATTTGCGTCGACAGGCAGCGCGGTTTTTTCATTCGGGCAACTCGACGTTCAAGATCGCAGCGAGCCGATTTCGGGGAAAAAAGGGTGAGGCGAAAGAACCGGTTGAACGAACTGCCGGCGTAAAGGCCGTTCAGCGTCTTTTTGGCGAACTCGGTGTTCGCTATAAAGACCGAAATGGTGGATACACTCGCATCATCAAACTCGGCCGCCGGTCGGGCGATAATGCGGAAATGGCGGTGATCGAGCTTGTGGATAACCCGCGTGAAATGGCGGCGAAGGCATAGTAGCTCTCGGAGCGAAACGATGGCTGAAAATACGGCTCGCGCTAAACCGGATAAAAACTCGGGAGCTTCAAGATCGTCAAGCGAATCGTCCTTTGATATGGACGAGCTTCGCGAGTTGATGGAGCTTGTCACCGAGCAGGGCTTTACCGAGTTTGAATTTGAGAACGAGACCATTCGCGTTCGTTTGAGCAAAGCAGCCGCATACGTTTCCGCTGCTCAGCCGGCCCAGACCCAGCTACCTTTAACCGGCATTTCTCCGCAGCCCATTATGGGTGGTACGGCTACGACCGAAACGGCGCCAAAGGCGGTGGAAACTGATGAGGGTATTCACAAGATCACATCGCCGATAGTTGGTACTTTTTACCGTTCGCCGGGCCCGGACAAGGAGTCGTATGTCAACGAGGGAAGTAAAGTCACTCCTGAAAGCGTCGTTTGCATCGTCGAGGCAATGAAGCTGATGAACGAGATCCAGGCCGAGGTGTCTGGCGAGGTCGTAAAGGTTTACGTTGAGAACGGCCAGCCGGTGGAGTTTGGTCAGCCGCTGTTTGGAATAAGGACATAAAGACGAGCCACAGAGCACATAGTGCAGGTGAAGAAATTTCTCGCGTAATGTTTACGCAAAACGAATTTCTTCTCTGCCTCCTCTGTGGCTTAAGTTCGTAATGACGTCGCGCGAGATCCGCAAAATTTTAATAGCCAACCGAGGTGAGATCGCCAACAGGATCATTTGGACCTGTAAGGAGATGGGTATCAAAACGGTTGCGGTTCATTCCGAGGCCGATCGCGAAGCTTTGCACGTTCGATACGCCGACGAGGCTGTCTGCATCGGACCGGCTCCGTCGGCTCAAAGTTATCTCAGCATTCCTGCCATCATCAGCGCCGCCGAGATCACAAACGCCGACGCTGTTCACCCTGGATACGGCTTTCTGGCGGAATCGGCGACCTTCGCAAAGGTTTGCGAGGACTGCAATCTCAAGTTCATTGGACCGCGGCCCGACGTGATCGCGATGATGGGCGACAAGGTCGAAGCACGGCGCACCATGAAGGCCGCCGGCGTCCCGATCTTACCGGGCAGTCCCGATCCGATCGACACGACCGACGAGGCGACGAAGGTCGCTGCCGAGATAGGTTATCCGCTGATCATAAAAGCGGCCGCCGGCGGCGGGGGTCGCGGAATGCGGATCGTTCGAAAGGCCGAGGAGTTGCACGGTCAACTCGAGACCGCCCAAGCCGAGGCTCTTGCCGCGTTCAAGAACGGTTCCGTATACATTGAGCGTTATATTGAGCGGCCGCGCCATATCGAGATCCAGATCCTGGCCGACGAACATGGCAGCTGCATCAGCCTCGGCGAGCGCGAATGTACGATTCAGCGAAGACATCAGAAACTGCTTGAAGAGGCGCCATCGCCAGTGATATCACCCGAGCTCCGCGAAACGATGGGGCAAGTGGCGATAAACGCCTGCCGCGAGATCGGTTACTCAAACGCAGGCACGTTTGAATTTCTTCTCGATGAAGACGGAAGCTTTTACTTCATGGAGATGAACACTCGCATACAGGTAGAACATCCGGTTACCGAGATGGTGACCCTCGCCGACATTGTGCGAAATCAGATACGTATCGCCTGTGGCGACGATCTGCAGTATGAGCAATCTGATGTTCAGATCATGGGCCACTCTATCGAGTGCCGGATCAACGCGGAAGACCCGGTAAAGTTTACGCCCAGTCCCGGCAAGATCACGGCCTTTAACATCCCCGGCGGTCCCGGCGTACGTGTTGACACCGCGGTGTATCCGGGCTATACGGTGCCACCCTATTACGATTCAATGATCGCGAAATTGATCGTACACGCCCGAAATCGAGAACTGGCGATCGCCCGCATGCAGCGAGCATTGGAAATGATGGTTATCGAGGGCATAAAAACTACGATCCCGCTTCACCAAAAGATCATGGCGGATGAGAAATTTCAGCGTGGCGATTTTTCCACAAAGTTTATGGAGGAGTTCAAGGGATAAGTTGATAATTCGCAATAAATAAGCGACAATTGTGGGTCGAATAATCGTCCACTTTAAGTAACGGTTATTTATATTTTTCGCGGTTATCGCCCGGCAATTCGGGCGAAGTTACTGCGAGCTAGGAGAGAGACCGAAACGCACGGTCATTACTTATGTCAACGGTTAGAGAAGTAAAAGAGAAGATCGTAAACGATCACAAAACACATGCTGGCGACACTGGGTCGTCGCAGGTACAGATCGCGTTGCTGACGCAGCGGATCAACGAATTGACGGAGCATTTCAAGGTTCACAAAAAAGACAATAATTCGCGCCGTGGACTCTTGAAAATGGTCTCTCGTCGGCGGAAATTGCTCGACTATCTGCGGCATCGCAATATCGAGCAATACCATGACATGATTCAGAAACTTGGATTGAGACGATAACTGACCTGGCTACTTCGAGCCATCTAAAAAGCGTTCTCACGAAGATTTTGCCGGCCGCTGCTGAACGTGACAGCACATACTGCCGCCGACAAAGGAGAACCAAACGTCGTAATAGAAATATCAATGG
The DNA here is from genome assembly GCA_036493385.1 of Pyrinomonadaceae bacterium. Classification (GTDB taxonomy): domain Bacteria; phylum Acidobacteriota; class Blastocatellia; order Pyrinomonadales; family Pyrinomonadaceae; genus OLB17. The sequence goes on along the minus strand of DASXPW010000380.1, from coordinate 1,961 downwards.
CGGCGAGGCTTTCACGGTAAGCTTCCGCCGCCTTTGTCTTTAAAAGGAATTTAGAACATGACACAGAAGAAATATTTAAAGGAAGCGATCAAGGTTGGCGACAAGGAACTTAGCGTCGAAATCGGGAAGGTCGCAAAACAAGCTGATGGAGCGGTTGTAATCCGCTACGGTGACACGATGGCGCTCGTTACGGCAGTCAGCGGCCGAACGCCGCGCGAAGGACTCGATTTTTTTCCGCTGACAGTCGAATATCGCGAGTCGTCATACTCGGCGGGCCGCATTCCTGGAAACTACTTCAGGCGAGAAGGTCGGCCTAACGAAAAGGAAGTTTTGACCTGCCGATTGATCGACCGCCCGGTGCGGCCACTGTTTCCAGCAGGCTACAAAAATGAGACGCAGGTCGTTGGAACTATAATATCAGCCGACGCCGATAACGACCCGGATGTAATTGCGATCACGGGCGCTTCATGCGCGCTCTATCTGTCTGACATCCCGTTTCATAATCCGATCGCCGGCGTCCGGATCGGTCTTATTGACGGTAAATACATAGTTAATCCAACCTATGATCAGCGGCGCGACTCCGAGCTCAATCTTATTGTCGCGGGCACGGAAGAGGCGATCGTGATGGTCGAGGCCGAGGCCTCTGAGGTAGCCGAAAAGATCATGGTCGAGGCGTTGATGCTTGCTCACAAAGAGATAAAGCGTCTCTGTCTGTGGCAAAAGGAACTTTACAAAGCGCTCGAGATCGAGAAACGTGAGTTCGAACCGCCAACCGTCAACGAGGCACTTGTTAGTGAGATCGAATCGAATTTTGGTCAGCGGCTTCGCGAGGCGCTCGACACGACCGGAAAGGACAAATTGAGCAGCTACGCCGCGGTCGACGCGCTCAAGAAGGAGGTCGTTGAAAGCTATCCCGAGGACGAGCCGGAAAAACGCTCGGCCGCAGGAAAGGCATTCAACCAGATGAAGGAAAAGATCTTTCGAGAAGACATTCTCGGAAATCGTCGTCGACCTGACGGGCGCAAATTCTCCGAGATCAGGCCGATCTCATGTGAAGTCGGCTGGCTTCCGCGGGTGCATGGCTCATCGCTTTTCACCCGCGGCGAGACGCAGGCGGTCGTAAGCGTCACTTTGGGCACCAAAATGGATGAGCAGTATATGGACGACCTCGAAAAAGGCGAGGTAAAGCGTCGTTTCATGCTGCATTACAACTTCCCGCCCTACTCGGTGGGTGAGACCGGCAGGTTCGGTACCTCATCACGCCGCGAGATCGGCCACGGAAATTTGGCCAGGCGCGCGATCGAGTCGGTGTTGCCGGACGAGGCCGATTTTCCTTATACGTTGCGCATCGTGTCTGAGATAACCGAGTCTAACGGCTCGTCATCAATGGCGACTGTCTGTGGCGGCTGTCTCAGCCTTATGGATGCCGGCGTGCCGCTAAAGAAGGCCGTCGCGGGCGTTGCAATGGGCCTGGTTTTGGAAGGCAATCGCTACGCGATCCTGTCCGACATCGCCGGGGCCGAAGATCATTATGGCGACATGGACTTTAAGGTGACCGGTACCAACGACGGGATCACCGCGCTGCAGATGGACATCAAGACCAGCGGCATCAATGCAATGATCCTGCAGGAGGCGCTTGAGCAGGCACGAAAGGGTCGTCTCCATATCCTTGGGAAAATGGCCGAGGCGTTGGCCGAGCCTCGCGAAGACATTTCGCCATATGCACCACGGATCATTACGATTCACATACATCCGGACAAGATCCGCGATGTGATCGGCAAAGGCGGTTCGGTCATTCGCGCTCTAACGGAAGAGACCGGTGCCAAGATCGATATCCAGGACGACGGAACTGTTATGATCGCGACCAACGATGGGGCCGCGGCCGAACAGGCAGTTGCACGTATCAAGGCGATCACGGCTGAGGCGGAGATCGGCGAAACCTATCTAGGGACCGTGTCGCG
>DASXPW010000379.1:0-3748 GCA_036493385.1 Pyrinomonadaceae bacterium | reverse complement strand
CTTCACCGAGCTCTTTTGTTACCTTTTCGTTCGGGCTGCGGCCCATCAGTCGAAGCGTCTGGCTGACCTTTGAATCCGGCACGATGTCGAGAAACGGTGATTGCGCAAGCGAGAACGCAAGAGCCATCTTGAGCGTTTGATCGAAGATGGCCTCACCCGTTGTATTCTCAAATTCCGTAAGCAAGATCGAATCGCGGACCCCGCGCCCCGAGCTGCTCGAAAAACGTGGAGCGCTCGTTTTTCCAAAATCGGCCTCCGGGCGATTCGGTACGGCTGTCTGCTCCAGCTTAGCCTCGATGCGCAGCTCATCACGCAGCTCCTTGAGATCGACCAAAAGGTCGCGCGTCGATTGGTAACGCTGGTCGCGTTTTTTCTTAAGGGTTTTCTGGACGATTCGCTGCAGCTCGCGCGGCAGGTGCGGAGCGAGCGAGACGACGGGCTGCGGCTCGGTACTTATGATGGACGCCAGCGTGTCGGTCATGGTCTCACCCGTGAAGGGAATTTTACCTGTGAGCATCTCATACATCACGACGCCGAAACTAAAGACGTCGGATCTGGCATCGGTGGGTTTTCCACGCGCTTGCTCGGGCGACATGTATGACACCGTTCCCATCACGACTCCGGGATTCGTCTTCACGAGCTTTTTCGTTTGGTCTTCGCCGCCGGAATCCGAAAACTCCGTTAGCTTTGCAAGCCCAAAATCGAGCACCTTAACATAACCGTCGGAGCGGATCATTATGTTCTCCGGCTTGATGTCGCGATGAACGATGCCGGCCTGATGCGCCGCCGACAACGCTTCGGCGGTCTGCACGGCGATCGACAGGGCGTCGTCGAACGTCAGGCGCTCCTTCATCCGCTCACGCAGGGTTTGACCGTCGATGTACTCGGCCGCCATGTAGTGCGAACCGTCGTGCTCACCGATCTCATAAACCGTTATCAGGTTCGGATGATTAAGGGCTGAGGCGGCCTTTGCCTCCTGAATGAATCGATTCAACAGGTCTTCGTCTTTGCTGTACTTCTCGTTGAGGAATTTTATCGCAACCTTTCGGCCGAGCTTTGTGTCGTCGGCCAGGTATACTTCGCCCATTCCGCCCGAGCCGAGGAGCGAACCAATTTGATAATGGGCGAATGAGGCCCGCTGCGGGGTAGCCATAGGGTGTTGGGGTTCACATTAAGTTAGCTTTGAAAGGGAAAGTAGTCAACCTTTGTCAGAAAGCCCGCACTCACATGCGGGCTCAAACTCAAAATATTGGAACGCGGACTAATGCCCGATCCCGTAAAGATACGGTGCGATGATCAGGCTGACGATGGACATTAGCTTGATGAGGATGTTCATTGATGGGCCGGATGTGTCCTTGAACGGGTCGCCGACCGTGTCGCCGGTGACGGAAGCTTTGTGAGGCTCGCTTTTTTTGTAATAAGTTTCGCCCGCGATAACAACACCGGATTCGAACGATTTCTTAGCGTTGTCCCAGGCTCCGCCGGCGTTTGATTGAAACATCCCCATAAGAACGCCGGAAACCGTAACACCGGCGAGCGTGCCGCCTAACACCTCGGGCCCGAAGATAAAGCCGATCAGTACCGGCGTGATCAATGCAATTGCTCCGGGCAGCAGCATTTCCCGAATAGACGCCTTCGTGGAAATCGCAACGCACTTTTCATACTCCGGCTGTGCTTTGTATTCCATTATGCCTGGGATCTCGCGAAACTGACGACGAACTTCCTGAACCATGTCCATCGCCGCGCGGCCAACGGCCTGGATGCAAAGGGCCGAAAAAATGAAAGGGATCATGCCGCCGATAAAGAGGCCCGCCAGGACGGGGGCCTTATAGATGTCAATGTGCTGGTTGTCGGGCATTGCAACACCGACGAACGCGGCGAATAGTGCCAACGACGTTAATGCAGCCGAAGCGATCGCAAACCCCTTTCCGGTCGCTGCGGTTGTGTTTCCGACGGCGTCTAGCTTGTCCGTCCGTTCGCGAACGTCCGCGGGAAGTTGGCTCATTTCGGCTATCCCGCCGGCGTTGTCGGCGATGGGTCCGAAGGCATCGATCGCGAGCTGCATCGCGGTTGTGGACATCATGCCGGCGGATGCGATGGCGACGCCGTAGAGGCCGGCGAAGTAATATGAGGCCATGATGCCAGCCGCCAGCGTGATGATCGGGATGACCGTGGACTTCATACCGACCGCCAGCCCGCCGATGATGTTTGTAGCGTGGCCGGTCAGCGATTGTTGAACGATCGAGTCAACGGGCTTTCGGCCGATCGAGGTATAGTACTCTGTCGAAAAGCTCATGATCGCGCCGACAATAGTTCCGACAACGATCGCAAAAAAGACGTTCAGTCTGGTAAAAGTCGCCGAGCGAAGCGTGAGCTGACCGTCTGGCAGTAGCCACATGACAACGAAATATGAGGCGATCACAGTCAGGATGATCGAGGCCCAGTTTCCCATGTTGAGCGCGTTCTGAACGCTCGATTTTTCGTCCTTGATGCGTACAAAAAAGGTTCCGACTATCGAAAAGATCAGCCCCAGCCCGCAGATCACCATCGGCAAGAGGATCGGCGACATGCCGCCAAAATGGTCAGTTACCCGGATCTCTTCGCCAAGCACCATAGTTGCAAGGATCGTCGCCACGAACGATCCGAAAAGATCGGCGCCCATGCCTGCAACGTCGCCAACGTTGTCGCCGACGTTATCGGCGATCGTCGCCGGGTTGCGAACGTCGTCTTCGGGAATGCCTGCTTCAACTTTACCGACGAGGTCGGCTCCGACATCGGCGGCTTTTGTATAGATACCGCCGCCGACGCGTGAGAAAAGCGCGATCGACTCAGCACCGAGCGAGAACCCGGTCAAGACCTCGATCGCTGTCTGAACCGTCGTTGCGCCAAGATCCGCGAAGACATAAAGAAAAACTATGAACAGCCCGCCCAGGCCCAGCACGGCGAGGCTCGCAACCCCGATGCCCATAACGCTGCCGCCGGTAAATGAAACTTCCAACGCCCTTTTGAGGCTCGAGCGCGCCGCCTGGGTCGTGCGAACATTGGCCTTTGTTGCCACCTTCATGCCGATAAATCCGGCGGTAGCGGAGAAAACGGCACCGAAAATAAAGGCGATGGCGATGACCCAGCTCGAATGGATCGGCCGGCCGTTCACCTCATGCACCGTGCCCGAATAGGCGAGCAGAGCCGCCGTTATCACGACAAAAATGCTCAGCACGCGCCACTCGGCCTTGAGAAATGCCATCGCGCCGTCGGCGATATGACCCGCAAGCTCGATCATGTTTGACTCGCCGGCGTCCTGTTTGCCAACCCAGGCGGACTTCCATGCCATGACAAGCAGACCGATGATGCCAAAGGCCGGTGCCAGGTAAATTACGTAACTGTTCATAAACCTTTATTCAATATTTCCGAAACACTCGGGAAAACAGCGTCAAAACAATCGATCTTATTCTTAATAGCAATGTGGTCCTTATAAACGGACCCGCAGGTACCAAAAACATTAATTATCAAGTATTCTGCGGCGTTTTGACAAACCGCGCCGAGACTGTCGCCAGTCTCCGGGCCGACCCCGTGTGTTTCTTGAATTCTCAATGCGCCATTCTCAATTTTCGCTTCGCCAAGTTCCCCAGTCGTATGACCAAATGGCCACCAAATATGACCGCCGTATGACCGTTTTTCGTTAGATCGCCCAAATCGCCGAATGCCGCGAAGGCGTAGCGCCGCAAGGGCGGTGTGGACCGCTAGACGC
>DASXPW010000378.1:0-2758 GCA_036493385.1 Pyrinomonadaceae bacterium | reverse complement strand
GACGGCCGGCCGCAGACGGATTGGCCTGAGCGGCACGGCCAGATATTGCGCGACGATCCAGCAAACGGTCCCAAAAAGCAGAAACGCGCACAACGGGCTAACGAGAAACTGCAAGAGTCCCGTGACACCTAACAAAACACTCGAGACAATCGGCGACAATGTCCCGCTGACACGAAGAAAACTTACGATCGCCAGAACCAAGGTAAGGGCGATCATAGGCGAGAGCAGCGCCGCCGAGAGGCCAAGAAATTTGTTCAGGTGCTCGCTATAGATGACCATAGCGCGTCGCAGGAGGACGAAAAGTCCTTCAGACTGCGAACGTAAAACGCCTGCAAACGACTCAGCCGATTGCGGTCGATCGCTGGGGTCCTTTTCGAGAGCTTTGTAGATGGTCCGCTTGAGTTTCTTTCGGATGCCTTTCTTGACGATCGGCGGCGGCGGCAAGGCTTTATGCGCCTGCATCACCTCGGTAAAATCGCCGCTGAACGGCATCGAGCCGGACAGCATCTGATACGCGATCACGCCAAGGCTGTAAACGTCCGAGCGCGCGTCAAGTTTTTCGCCGCGGACCTGCTCGGGTGACATGTATAGCGGCGTTCCGAGCACCGCACCAACCCGTGTCAACTCCGTTGTCGAGTCGGCATCCGGGGACGTCAGGTCTGTGGAGACCGCATGCTCCTGTGAGCGGCTTGTTCCGGCCTGTGAGATCGGCGTCGCGCGAGCCGCTTCCTCATCGACCGGCGCGATGATGGCGGTCCGTGATTCGGAGAATGCCGGATCAGGATCGGCTATCGTCGCTGCTTCTGCGATCGCAGTGCCGCCATCGGGCCCTTGAGCGATCGTCAATGCGTCGCCGACGAGCGTGATCTGACGCTCGAAGGCCATCGTGCCGTCGGCAGATGCGAAAGTCGGCCGAGCGGCGTATTCGTGCCCGTTACCAGATCCTGTCGCCGACACGTCACGCGCGGCGACCTCTTCGAGCTTTGCAATGCCGAAATCAAGCACCTTTACGGTGTGACCACCGCGCTGGTTCGGCTCGAGCCAGATGTTGTCAGGCTTGAGATCGCGGTGGATGATGCCCTGTTCGTGCGCCTCCTGGACGGCCGAGCAGACCTCTTCCAGGATATTGAGCGTCCAGCTCAGCGGCAGGCTCTTCTCTTCTTCCAGGATCTCGCCCAGCGTGCAGCCATCGAGATATTCCATCACCAGGTAGGCGACGCGGCCATCAGCAGTGTCCGAGAAGCCAAAATCCGTGACGTCGACGACGTTCGGATGCCTGAGGCGGCCCGCCGCGCGAGCCTCCCGCCGAAAACGCTCGACAAATTCGGCCCGCGACATAAATTGCGGCGAGATGACCTTGATCGCGACCGGGCGCTCGGTGCCGAGATGAGTAGCAAGATAGACGGTCCCCATACCGCCGCGGCCGAGCTGCCGCTCGACACGGTACTTTTCGTCCAACGTCTGACCGATGAGGTCGATCTGCTCCATAAAACCAGCGGCTAAAACTTTTACGCTGAGTGAATGCGAAAGTTTAGTTATCTTATTACATTTGGCGCGGGTCTTAAAGGTTCTCAGACCGGCAGTTAAACTTGCAATAAATCGAAATTCCGATTACTTTAGTCGAGAATTTCTCAAAATAACCGGAAAATCATTCGTTGCATACGTGCAACAAATCTCCTTTTGTGATAGACTCTGTGAGTCTATCAGGTTAGAGGTATAAAACTAAACAGGGTCCCAAAAATAAATATGGATAAAGGAAAAGCTATCGAATCTGCTCTCCTGCAGATCGAAAAGAAATTTGGCAAAGGCTCGATCATGCGGCTCGGCGAAAAGCCGATCCAGGATATCGGAGCGATCTCCACAAACTGCCTGAGTCTCGACGCTGCCATCGGCGTCGGCGGTTTTCCCCGCGGCCGCATCGTCGAGGTTTACGGCCCGGAAAGCTCGGGCAAAACAACCCTTGCTTTGCAGGTCGTTGCGTCGGCGCAGCGCGTGGGCGGCATCGCCGCGTATATCGACGCCGAGCATGCGATGGACCCGGACTACGCGCACAAGCTGGGCGTCAATATTGAGGACATGCTCATCTCACAGCCTGATTCCGGCGAGCAAGCGCTCGAGATAGCTGAAACACTTATCCGTTCGAACAGCGTCGACGTGATCGTCATCGACTCGGTAGCGGCGCTGGTTCCGCGCGCCGAACTCGACGGTGAGATGGGCGATTCGCTACCCGGATTGCAGGCGCGTTTGATGTCGCAGGCATTGCGCAAGATCACGGCGATCGTCGCCAGCTCGAACACCTGCTTTGTGTTCATCAATCAGCTTCGCGAAAAGATCGGCGTATTCTTTGGCTCGCCTGAAACGACGACGGGCGGTAAGGCGTTGAAATTTTACGCCAGCGTGCGGCTCGATATCCGACGCATCGGCGCGATCAAAGAGGGCGACAAGGTCGTAGGCAACCGAACTCGGGTCAAGGTTGTGAAAAATAAGGTTGCGCCGCCCTTTCACGAGGCCGAATTCGACATCATGTACGGCGAAGGCATCTCGCGCGAAGGCGATCTGCTCGATCTGGCCGTCAATCACAATGTTGTTGAAAAGAGCGGTGCGTGGTTTTCTTATTCGGGCGAGCGTCTGGGGCAGGGCCGCGAAAATGTCAAGAACATGCTCAAAGGCGATAAGGAATTGCTCGCTCGGATCGAGCAGGACGTGAAGCTAAAACTTGGTCTTATTAGAGCCGACGCAGCCGCGTCCTGAACCCTTC
>DASXPW010000377.1:0-4093 GCA_036493385.1 Pyrinomonadaceae bacterium | reverse complement strand
GGCTACGGACGCGGCGGCCGCATGAAGATCGAAAAGGACGAGGTGCAGGTCCTGTCCGGCATCCGCCATGGCCGGACGCTTGGCTCGCCCGTGACGCTGATGATCGAGAACCGCGATTTTGTTCATTGGCAAGAGATCATGTCGAGCGAGCCCATCGACACCGAGCCTGCCAATCCACGGATCGTGAAACGTCCGCGACCCGGCCATGCCGATCTGGCAGGCGGTCAGAAGTTTCAGACGCGCGACCTGCGGAACGTCCTAGAACGAGCTTCGGCCCGCGAGACCGCCGCGCGCGTTGCCGTCGGCGCGGTCGCCAAACAATTGCTGCGGCAGTTTGGTGTCGAATTCGGGAGCCATGTCATTCAACTAGGCGGTGTGCCAACGGAACCGTTGAGCAGGAGCTGGGCCGATATCGCCGCGATTCCAACCGATTCGCCACTAAACTGCACCGATGACGAGGTCCAACAACAGATGATCGCCGCCATCGATGCCGCGAAAGAAAATGGCGACACGCTCGGCGGCATCTTCGAAGTCGTCGCCAACGGCGTCGTGACCGGCATCGGCTCGCACATCTCTTGGACCGAAAAGCTCGATGGCCGCATCGCCCAAGCCATCATGTCGATCCACGCCGTCAAGGCCGTCGAGATCGGCACCGCCGTCGCCAACGCCGCCCGGCCCGGCTCTGAAGTTCACGACGAAATTTTCTGGTCAGAACCGCCCGCGGTAGCGGGTGGCTTAACCAAGCCGGACAGCAAACCTGAGGTTTCGACACGTGATCTTCAGCCAGTCGCTACCGCTCCCGGTTCTGACAGATCTCGCTTCGTCCGCAGAACAAACCGCGCCGGTGGCCTCGAGGGCGGCATCACGAATGGCGAGGAGCTACGCGTTCGCGGCTACTTAAAGCCGATCTCAACGCTCAAGAAACCCCTTCGCAGCGTCGATATCGACACCAAACAGGAAGATGCTGCCGCCTACGAACGCTCTGACGTCACTGTTGTTCCCGCCGCCGGAGTGATCGGCGAATCGATGCTGGCGATCGTCCTTGCCAACGCGTACCGCGAGAAATTCGGCGGTGACTCGATGGAAGAGATGAAACGCAATTTCGACGGCTATACCGAATCCATTGGACGCTATTAGATCCGGATCATCGTCGAGTTGGCCGACTCGTGTTTTCTCTTTGCCCCTGCGATCAAAAAGCCGGTTCACACAAAGCACACAAAGGAAAGCCACCGAGGACCAGGAGAAGAGAAAATCCCGCCCTTAGTGAAACAAGTTTGTCCCGATCTTGTCCCAGCGAAAAACGGCCGTTTTCTAAGGAAACCGCAATTTTAGGCTTTGCAGAAACGATTTTTTCTCTTGCTTTTACGATCTCCGCAACAGAATACAAAGCGATAGCACCAGCGTCAAAGATAAAAGCACCAGCGTACAGAGTAAAAGCACTTACCTAAATGCTAAAGCCTAAGGCAGAATCTTGCCGATTACCACAATTGAACTCCCGCACCCAAGCCTTATCTCCGTGGGATTTCAATTGATCCCATTCAAAGGGGAAATTCACCCACATGGCAGACTCAATTTCCGGGTTTAAAGGCGCGGGGCATTTGTTAATGACCAGGGCGCGGGAATATCCTCAAGCTTAGGCGGGATATACATAGATCTACGGGAGGTATGAACGAATGATAAAAATGGCGATAGCCGCAAAACTGGTCGCAAAACCAGGTAAAGAGGCCGAGGTGGAAGCGTTTCTAAAATCGGCTCTGGAGCTGGCAAATAACGAGCCGCTGACGGTGACGTGGTACGCGATCAAATTCAGCGAAAACACATTTGGCATTTTCGACACGTTCGAATCGGACGAAGGGCGAGACGCCCATCTAAACGGCCCGATCGCCGCCGCCCTGATGGCGAAATCGGGCGAATTGCTCGCCGAGCCGCCGCATATTGAAAAGGTGGACCTGATAGCCGCCAAGGTGCCTGCCTCGACGCAGGCCGCAGGTTCGACGAGGACCTAGCTCGGAAAAAACGCACGGACCAAATAGCCCGGCACGGGCGCGAAGGCGGCGGTGAGGACGGAATATCGGCGGGTCTTGGTGGGTAGGTCGCGGGGTAAATTATAACGACCGACTGATGCGGCTCTGGATTTATGGAACGAAGGCGCTATAATCCTGCTGACTCTCATGCGGACCTGTCCTCACTGCAAGAAAAATTATCCGGATGAATACGGCTTTTGCCTTGACGACGGCACGCCTCTGTCGAAACCTATCGAAGGGGAAAAGACCGAGCTGATCAAGGGTCCGTACTTCCACGGCGGCACGACCGAGCACATAGAGGCTAAGCCCGTTTCTGATGAGACGGTCGAATTAGGCGCTCACCGTCACGAGCCGGCCCCAACGGTTGCCTCGCCTCTGCAAACGCTCAAAGCATACGCGCCCCACAGCGCCCCGAAATCCGACGATCGACCGCAGCGCAGGACGCCAACCGTCCTGTGGGTAGCCATCGCCGTCCTGTCGACGATCGTTATCGCCGGTGTGATCTATATCTTTGGACTGAGGCCGCAGAACGCGAACACCGATAAGCCGCTTGCGAATGCAGAGCCGACTGCGACGCCTCTTATCATGGCGTCGGTGACGCCGCTGCCGGACGCTCCTCAGATCGCGTTTCCGCCGGACAAAACCGCCCAGCCGATCATTACCGCGACGGGCAAGACCGAGGCCGAAACCGTAGAGGAGCCGGTGAAAGCGCAATATAAGCGCGGATCGATCAGCAAATGGGACGTTAAAGAAGGCGACATGGTCGATCCGTGCCGGCGGCCTTTCCTTGCGTCGTCTAAGAATGTTGTGGACATACAACAGGCTGAAGGTCCGCCGGTCGAAACGCCGCTCAAGGGTGGCCAACTCACATGGGCGGACCCCGCGATAGTACTAAGCCTCGATGTAAAGGAAGACGAGACGTATTATTTCGGACAGCGACTCGCCCTCGTGGGAAATATCAAACATATCTGGATTGGGGTGAAGGTGGACCGGACGGACGCAATGCGCATTGCTCCGGGCTCAGCGGCCTTTTTTACCGAATCGCAGTCGAACCGCTTATATGACGGAACGGTCGACACCGTGGACAAAGCGACAGGCGACATCCGAATCAAGCTCAGAGACGAAGAAGTTTTTGAGCGGGCACGTCCAAACTGTCTCACAATCTTTCCCAACCGCAGCGGCGAAGTCAGATTTGCGGTCTCAAACATCACCGGCGGCAAATAACGAGAATCGAGCAAAATCCGGTCCGGCGTGATGAGGATCGGCCCGGCAAGCTTAGGTGCGCCATCGGCATCTCGTCGGTTATCTGGAGTCGAACAGGCTAAAGAACATTTGTTGATAATGCGCTACAAGGAATATTCTTAAACATACGCACAAATAAATCGGGGAGCCAGAAAACAAGGGTCAGAAAATCGACCGCGCCGCAAAGCTGGTGGCAAAACCGGGAAAAGAGGCCGAGGTAGAAGCGTTTCTAAAATCGGCGCTGGAGCTGGCAAACAAAGAGCCGCTGACGGTGACGTGGTACGCGATCAAATTCAGCGCGAACACGTTTGGCATTTTCGACACATTTGAATCGGACGAAGGGCGCGACGCGCATCTGAACGGCCCGATCGCCGCGGCGCTGATGGCAAAGGCCGACGAGCTGCTGGCCGAGCCGCCGCATATCGAAAAGGTGGACCTGATAGCCGCCAAGGTGCCGACCTCGACACAGGCTGGTTCGACCACGGCTTAGCGTCGGTAACACATCCTCAAAAAAGAGCCGGCAGGCAGGCGCCGCAAAAAGTGTGGCTGCGCGGACCTGCGGATATACCCTTACCAGGCAAGTGTCGCGATTCCGGAAGACGCTGCTTGACGGCGGCGGTAATGGGCCGTACAGTACGGCAGAACCATACTAAAGGAGATAATCATGGCCCATCGCAAAATGCCGCTCGTAACGCTCGGATTCCTTTTCCTGTTTGTGTTTGCCGCGTCGGCGGCGGCCCAGATGAAAAGCAGTTATACCAGTCTCACGGGAAAAAATTGCCGTCAGATGAAATTGACCAAGTCGGACGAGAATGTTATCTCTCATC
>DASXPW010000376.1:0-5370 GCA_036493385.1 Pyrinomonadaceae bacterium | reverse complement strand
AAACAGTCGCACACACCGGCAAAAGCCTGTCCGGTGACGGCGAGAACAAATATCAATGTTGCAACGCGCTTGAGCATCTGCCAGTTAGAATATCAACTTTAGAACAGTCGTTTGTCAATCAATAAATGTTTTACGCAATTTGATCGGTTCGAAAGGCAAGCAGCCGTTCGACATATTTCGCGATCATATCGACTTCAAGATTGATCGCGTCGCTTGGTCTTAGTGTTGAGAGATTTGTCATTTCCCACGTTTTTGGAATTACCGCGATCTCAAAATGGTCTTCAGCCAGAGCGGCGATCGTCAGGCTGATACCCTCGACCGCGATCGAGCCCTTAAAGACCAAATATCGCCCTATTTCGGAAGGAAAACCGATCCCGACCGTCCGAAAATCCCCCTGATCTTCGGCTCCAAGAAACGTCCCGCGTCCGTCGACGTGACCTTGAACAATGTGACCGCCAAGGCGCGTTGACGGCGTGACCGCACGTTCGAGATTTACAGGCGAGCCCACAGCCAAACTGCCGAGCGTCGTGCGAGAAAGCGTTTCAGGCGAAACATCGGCGGCAAAGGAATCGGATGTCACATCAAGCGCGGTCAAACAAACGCCATTGACGGCTATCGAATCCCCGCTTTGCGAATCTCGGCTCACGACGCCAACGGAAATGATCAGCCGCAAGCCCTGCCCACGCGGATCAAGCGCGGCGATCTGGCCCAGCTCTTCGATTATCCCGGTAAACATCTTGGTAATGGACGACTTAGCGGTATATCACTGACCTATCTGGCGGAAATATGCCTTTGCGTCTTCCTGCGTGAGGAGAATAACGCCGGTCAGACCAGCACCAAAGCTGAGAACGTCGCACCCAAGCAAGAGGACCATCTGGCAAATGGCGACCGAGAACATCAGCTTCCTGCTGACCTTTTTATTCAAGCCTTTAATCCCGGAAACGAGCGACAAAATACCAATGGTCAGCAGTATTATCGGAAGCGGGATCAGTATCAGGCCGATCCCGAATGTCGCTAGTCCGATCGCCAGAACATATACGAACCAAAAGAGCGACATTAATATCTCAAGGCTGCCCGCGACGGTCTGAACAATGGCCATCGCCTGGATCTTTCCCGGCTGGCTTTGCAATGGCGCGCTGCTTGGCCAAACGGGCTGCATCGGAGCTGGCGCCGACGGATAAGGCATCACCGTGCCGCAGCTAATGCAACGCTCATTTAATCCCGTGTTCTGCGAGAAACAGTTCGGACAAGTGACGTATCTCGTAGCCATATTTTCATGCGGGTTAGCAGGCGCCTTAATACGTAAATGCCGCGTGGTGCGACAAAACTAGAACCAGGGTTTCTTGTTGATGATATAGGTGTTCACAAAGTCCTCGTCTGACTTTGTAAGGTAGATCACGCCTTCGATGATCCCGATGATGCTAGGGATAAAGACGAGAAAGACTCCGATGCCGCAGGTTATAAAAGTAATGACCCATGCGGCGAGAGTCACGCCGAGCAAAATAAAGCCCTCGGTCTGGTAGCCGAGTATGAACTTATGAACGCCGAATGCGCCCAAAAGTATTCCGCACAAACCGGCGGCGAGTTTCTTATCGGCCCCGGCCGGTTTTGCCGCCGCATTCGGCATCTGCTGCATCGGCGCAGCGGCTACAGGCATCGCCGTTCCGCAATTTACACAGCGGCTGTTTATACCGGGATTTTGTGTATGACAGTTCGGACATGTAACGTATTGTGTTGCCATATTCTTAGGTAACGGCGGCGCCGTTTATAGAGTGACTAAGTATTAAATAGGCCGCGGCGGATTGTCAATCGATTCCTGTTTACCGGTGTCCGTCAGCTTGGCGAGAGTTGGCAACCCTTTGTGATCTTTGTGAAAATCTTTGTGCCCTTTGTGATAAAAAAGGCTTAACACAAAGCCCACTAAGTGGACACAATGAACACTAAGGAAATCCAGATCGATCTATCTGCGCTTCCTCGGCCTGCGAGAGCCGCTGGACATCGATCGAGATCGGGTCACCGGGTTCGTTGTTGTAGATGCTGACGAATTTCCGGCCGAATCGGATCTCGTCGGGCTTGTACGACGATCGCTGGTTAACCACGGTGGCAAAGGTCTCGTCGGTCGCTGTCAAGAGAATTAGAAACTCGGCGTCGGCGGCCCGCAGATCGGCGTCGGTACAGCCCCACAGCGGCGAGCCCTCGTCGATCGGGTGCACGACCGTCCATGTCAACGGAAAAAATGTGACCGAGCGCCGCTCGAGCGCTAGCAGGTCAAATTTTCGAATTGTCTTGCCGTTCTCGCTCACAAAACGAGCGAAAATGACCTGGGCTTTGATCTCGATGAGCTGATTATTACGCCCGTTTACAAGACGAAACATGAATCCTGTTATGTCCTGATATGGAGCGATGACAGCGATGTCGCTGAAAATGACCTTTGCCGTGGGCCGCGCAAACCGTGCAAATACCACACCTGTTATTAGCGCGTTCGCAATAAGACTGTAGTACGACTCAACCGTCACGAGCAGATTCGGCACAAGGCCGATGGGATGCAGCGTGCCGTAGCCGATCGTCGCAAATGTCTGCACGCTAAAGAAAAATCCACGCAGAAATATATTGCCCATCGAGCCCGTTGAGTCGACCAGCCCTTCGGCGCCGAACGACGCGTATAACGAGCCGAAAACCACATTGCTCACAAAATAGAGCAGCAGCATAAAGCTCAGAAACCGCGTCCATGTCATCGTCAACAGCGTGTGATACGGGTTCAGCGATGCGAGCAGGCTGAAGCCGTCGCGCTGCACATTGAATGAACCATCGCGGTTAATGAAGCGCGGTCCGGCCTGCGCTGTTACGGCTGGGCCAAATCCCAGATCGCGGTCCGTCGGGCGCTCAAATTCCCGGGTCTCCTTTTCAATGTCGACCACACGTTGTGACATTTGGGTTAGATTATAGGCAGGCGTTTCGCCGATTGTAAAAGTCGCCGCCGGATGGAATAATCGACACCTTTCAGATGAGCGAACCAAGCCAGACAGATCCGCCGAGACTCCGCGATGCGGGCGACGGCAGCGTCGATACGTCATCGCTTGCCGATGTCGTTGAGTGGTTTTTGAATTTCGACGAGCGCACTGCTCGAATGCGCCATCCTCAGGTAAACGAGCTTTTCTTGTGGAAACAGCAGGACGATGCTGAACAGGGCATAACGACTTATCCTTTCGAAAACGCCGAGGCGAGATTTGCGATCGGCGTTATTCAGGCCGTTGAGCAGAACGAGAATGAGCCGCTTTTGAAGTTATGGATGTCGGACATCCTGGGCGCGCTGCAGGAGGCACGCGACGCAAAGAATGAATTGACCGAAGCGTATAAGCTGGAAACGCGACCGATAGATACCGCCACTCAGAAAGCCGACAAGCTCACGACCACGACCGAGCGGCGAATGTATCTGACAAGTTGCTGGCTCGATGCGTTGCTGACAGCCGAGGTCCGAGTGCTCGGCTGGATCTATCAGGAGTTGTACAGCCGGCCTTTTCAGCCTTGATCATCTGCCGAACGTATTGCACTGTCGAATATCGCCAAACTGCATTCCGCGCGAAAACCACTGCATCCGCTGCTGCGAGGTCCCGTGGGTAAAGGAATCAGGAACGACGTAACCTTGCGTCCGCTTCTGGATCGTGTCATCGCCGACGGACGACGCCGCCCGCAATGCTTCATCGGCATCGCCCGTCTCTACGACGCCTTGTTTTTGAGCGTAATTCGCCCAAACACCGGCATAGCAGTCTGCCTGCAGCTCAAGCGCCACCGAGAGCCGGTTGCTGCTGCCTGCCCCGTCGACCTTGTCCATCGTCCCAAGCAGGTTTTGGATATGATGGCCGACCTCGTGAGCAATGACATAAGCCTGCGCAAAGTCGCCAGGCGCTTTGAACTCACGCTTAAGCTCGTCAAAAAACGCAAAATCAAGGTAAAGCTTTCGGTCGCCCGGGCAATAAAACGGACCAACGGCTGCAGTCGTATAGCCGCATGCGGAATTTATCTGTCCGCTAAAGACAACCAGGGTCGGTGGTGTATATCGAATGTGTGCCTGCTGCGGCAAGATCTGTCCCCAGGCGTCTTCGGTGCTGCCGAGGACCGCACGCGCGAAATGCATATTTTGGTCCTCGCCCTGATTTTGTGGACCTGCGGGTTGTTGCTGCTGCTGTACCTGAGCCTGATCCCCGCCCAGATTGTTAAGCAACGCCCGCGGGTCGCCGCCGCATAAATAAACAGCCAGCGCCAGTATCAGGATCCCGATTCCGCCGCCGCCTACAGCAATACCGCGGCCGCCTATGCCCCGGGCATCCTCGACATTATCGCTTTCGCGTAGTCCACCCCATCTCATAGTATTTCAATGTGCGGGCATTTTGATCTTCGGAACATCACAAATCGTATCACTTTGCCGCCGCGCTTCAAATATTTTCTCTGACAAATTTGTTCACGCAGATTCGCGAACACATGGTTTAAAATCTTGACACAGGCCAACTTAGGGGAATAGTATTGAGACACATCGCGTTATGGTTTTGTTTCCGGGGACTTGAGAAAAAGGAGGAAGTGATGATCAAACTGGACATCGTCAACCAGGTGGCCGACAAAACCGGTGTTCCAAAGCAAAAAGCAGAGCAGGTTGTCGATTCGCTGTTTAACGCAATGAAGGAAGCCCTCGCAAAAGGTAAAAGAATTGAACTTAGGGGATTTGGCGTTTTCGTCGTCAAACCCCGTAAACGTGGAGTTGGAAGAAATCCTCGCACCGGCACGGAAGTGCCGATCCCGGCGGGAAAAACCATTAGATTCAAACCGGGCAAAGAACTTTCGGCCAAGGCCGTTACGACTTAGCCTCGATAAGCTGTAAGGTCTCAGGAAACCTCTCAATTATCCGATCGTAAATCACAGATGTTAGAGTTGTGATTTACGATCTTTCTTTTTTTCCGACGATGGCCACACCTTACGATTTTTCATACGCCTCCGAGATCGACCGCGACGCATTAAGGCCAACGACCTCGACATGGGTCAAGCATTTTGGCTTTCTCGCGATCACATTCTGCACCGCGACCATCGCGGGCGTTGTGCCACCGTTCGGTCCCGGAATCAACTTTCCGCCGCTGGATTTTCCCGGTTGGAATGACACAGCGCTTTTCCTGTCATGGGCCCCGACGCTATACGTGCTCTTCGTCGTTGACGTTGTCCGATCTCTCTTTGCCAGTCCGACCCTTCTCATTGAAGGGATCAGCTTTTCGATACCGCTGCTGATCATCCTCATCTCTCACGAAATGGGCCATTATGTCGCTTGTCGCCTGTATGGCGTCGAGGCTACGCTGCCGTATTTCATCCCGACGCCGCCGATGATCG
>DASXPW010000375.1:0-4167 GCA_036493385.1 Pyrinomonadaceae bacterium | reverse complement strand
AACACCAACTATCACATCGGCATTGACGGTTTGAGCGTCTGGCTTGTCCTGTTGACGACCTTCATCATGCCGATCGCGGTCCTGTCGGCGTGGCACGCTATTGAAAAACGCAGGACCGCTTTCTTTGCGTTCATGCTGCTTTTAGAGAGCGCGATGATCGGTGTTTTCGTCTCGCTCGACCTGCTTGTTTTTTATCTGTTTTTCGAAGCATCGCTCGTTCCGATGTTTTTCCTCATCGGCATCTGGGGCGGCGAGAACCGCATCTACGCGGCCGTTAAGTTTTTCATCTTCACGGCGTTCGGAAGCCTTTTGATGCTGGCGGCGATAATTGGACTCTATTATGTCCATGCGAGCGTCGCCGGGTTTGGCACGTTTGATTATGTGACACTGACCGAATCGATCAAGCTCGGAAAGCTCAGCTTCGTCGATCCGAAATGGGCGACAGCCGGCAAGATGATGTTCTGGGCGTTCGCGCTCGCCTTCGCGATCAAGGTGCCGTTGTTCCCACTTCACACGTGGCTGCCTGACGCACACACCGAAGCCCCGACGGCCGGTTCAGTCATCCTCGCCGCTATCCTGCTAAAGATGGGCACGTACGGTCTCATGCGCTTCAACTTCGGACTCTTTCCGGAGCTAAGTCGCGAGTACGCGTATATCTTCATAATTTTGGCGATCATCGGCATCATCTACGGCGCTCTCGTGGCTATGGTCCAGCCCGATATGAAGCGATTGGTAGCGTACTCGTCTGTCGCGCACATGGGCTTTGTGATCCTTGGGATGTTTTCATTTACGGAATGGGGCATGCAGGGCGCGGTTTATCAGATGCTTAATCACGGCGTCTCGACCGGAGCGTTGTTCTTGCTGGTAGGCTTTATTTACGAGCGGCGGCATACGCGTGCGATCGCCGAGATGGGCGGTCTCGCGAACGTCATGCCCGTATATGCGACCGTCTTTGTCATCGCCACCATGTCGTCGATCGGATTGCCATTCCTGAACGGGTTTGTTGGCGAGTTTCTCATCATGCTCGGCATGTTCAAATCGAGCATTTTGAGCGCCGTCGACGGCACGAATTGGAATTATATCGCGACAATGTTTGCCGGCACTGGTGTCATCTTCGCCGCCGTTTATCTGCTCTGGATGGTCCAGCGCGTGTTCTTCGGAAAGGTGACGAATGCAAAAAATCGTGTGCTTACCGACCTCTCATGGCGCGAGATCGGCCTGATGATACCGCTGATCGCTCTGATGGTCTTTATGGGCGTTTACCCGCGGCCGTTTCTCGACCGCGCGTCGGCCAGCGTCAATGCGATCCAACAGCATGTAATGGGCCAGGCCGGCGGAACGATCGCCGAGGTTGAGAAATAAGTTTATTGGTTTATGGAATTGTCTAATCCGAATGCGAACATTTCGGTGATCCTGCCTGAGCTTGTCGTGGCTGTCGCGGGCGTTATCGTGATGCTGTACGACAGCTTCGTTCCTCGTCAGCGATTCGTAACGATGGCGGTCTCGCTGATCGGTCTCGCGCTGTCAGCGGTCATGCTGGCCGGGATGTGGGCCGGAGGCGGAGATGTGACCGGCTGGGGCGGGATGATCGCCCATGACAGCTTGCGCTACAGTTTTTCGTTTGTCTTCTTGTTCGTGACAGCCATCACGATATTGGTTTCGACAGTCTGGGTCGAACGTGAAAATGTACCGGTCGGTGAATATCACGCCCTGCTGATGTTCGCCACTTTCGGAATGATGATGATGGCCGCGGGAAACGATCTCGTCATCATTTTCCTCGGTCTTGAAACTCTTTCGATCTCGACCTACGTCATGGCGGGCCTCCGACGCGGCGATCTGAGATCGAATGAGTCCTCAATGAAATATTTCGTTTTGGGCTCGTTTGCGTCGGCATTTCTTCTGTACGGAATGGCCTTGGTCTATGGAGCTACGGGCACAACCAATATTCCGCAGATCGCTGCTAGTCTTGCAAACCCGAATTTCCCTGCTCTTCTTCTGGTGGGCGGAGCCATGATGATCGTCGGCTTTGGATTTAAGGCCGCGGTCGTGCCGTTTCACGTCTGGACGCCGGATGTTTACGAGGGCGCTCCGACGCCCGTCACCGGGTTTATGTCCGCGGGGCCGAAAGCGGCTGCGTTTGCTTCCTTCGTACGTGTTTTCGTCCTCGGATTTCCGCTTGTCGCCGGCTCACAGGCCGCCGGTTATCTGCATGAATCATGGATAACCGCACTAAGCGTAATGGCGATCTTTTCAATGACGTTTGGCAATATCGCTGCAATCCTGCAAAACAACGTCAAACGAATGCTCGCCTACTCGTCGATCGCCCATGCCGGTTACGCTTTGGTCGGTTTTATCGGTGCCGGCGCAGCGGTGACGGCTACACAGCGTGACGAGGGGATCGCCGCGGTGGCGTTCTATATGCTGACATACGCGGTCACAAACCTCGGCGCCTTCGGCATCGTAACGCTGCTTGCCCAAAAGAACGATCGCCGGGCCGATTTTGACGACTATAACGGCATTGGATTCAGGGCCCCGGCGTTGTCCTTCACGCTCTCGCTTTTCATGCTCAGCCTGCTCGGCCTGCCGCTGACGGCAGGGTTTATGGGAAAGGTGCTTGTGTTTCGGCCCGCGCTTGAGGCGGGCAATTGGCTTTTGACACTGGTAGTGATCGCGGCCGTCATCAATACAACTATCTCGGCATATTATTACCTGCGATTGGTCGTGGTGATGTTCTTCCGCGAACGCACGACGGATTGGGTTGAGCCACGAATTCCGGCCGGCATGACAGCGGCACTATTGATCACGGTAATTGGCGTGTTTTATTTCGGGATATTCAGCGATCAAGTCATCCGGAAATTTTCTCAACCGGTTCAGCCAACGCCCGAGGCCCGCGTTAATCAGTGAGCCAAGTCGATGAGGTCCGATCCGAACTCGGCGACAACTGGATATCCGACCTTTATCGAGACAAGGTGCGCACACAGCGGACCCGCGCATTTCACCTCGATATCCCGGAACGTGAGAACGCGCCCGAGATACTTCACACACTGCTCGGATTGGAGCTGAAGGTCGGGCGACGGCGATTTGCCTGTCCCGATCTGGCAACCGCGCGATATCTACGGGTTTTCGCTCGGTTGGGCGTCAGGGATATTGCCGTTCCCTACGATATCACTCGAATATCGGTCATTGCCGACGAGCTCGAGACCGCATGGCAAAAAATGGTCCTCTTACTTCGTGAAAAAGGTCACGAAACCGGCCGGGAACGCACCGCATTGGTGCGAAAATTGCGTGCGGAAATTGCCGATATCGGCCCCGGTGAGATGATGCCGGCTTTTGACCGGCCGACCAGGCAAAGCGCGAAATAGGAAATTCATCTAACCACTGAGCCGGCGTTCGTTGCATTTTGGCCGGATATTTGGATAATTCATAAGGTTTATGTTTGATTCTGCAGCCAGGCCCTTCGAATCGGAAAAGTTACCGTTTCCCTATAATAAGAGCCGCTATTGTCTCTACGAACCGATCGAAAAAACGATCGATCACGCCAAGGTATTGATCGTCAACGACCTGCTGCGCTACGAGTCTGATATTTCCGCGCTTGCCCAGCGTGAATGGGACGATCATGTAAAAAGCAAGCTTGAGTTCGAACGAAAGATATCGTCGATGGCGTGCAACAACATTGCAAAGAACGTCAACCGCCTCGTCCGCCAGCCAAAAACGTTGACCGTTCACCTGTCTGAGCTTGCAGACGCGGCCGAAGCGTATAAGCCCGACGCGATCGTGATGAGCGGGACGTATTCGGACTTCGACTATTACGAGCCGCGTCATCTGGAATCTTTTAGCAAGTTTATTCATGCGACAAAGGTGCCTGTTCTCGCGATCTGTGGCGCCCACCAGCTTGTCGGCATGGCCTTTGGCTCGGAGCTAAAAACGATCGACGATCTGCCGCTTGCCGAGAAGCGGACCGATCGTGTGGTCGAATATCAGTATCGGTTTATCAAGATCTCAGACCGCACCGACCCGATCTTTATGGGAATTGACGAGCGGACGTCCGGTGTCTGGCAAGACTATACGATTCAGGACGATATCCTTCGCGTCTGGCAAAACCATGGGGTACAGGTGATCGGTGTACCCGCGGGCTTTAAACTTCTGGCGACATCATATCTTTGCAAG
>DASXPW010000374.1:0-6919 GCA_036493385.1 Pyrinomonadaceae bacterium | reverse complement strand
TCAACCCGTCGCCGAACATGCGTTCGCTGACCGAGGCCGAGCTTTATCCCGGCATCGGCCTGCTCGAGACGACGAACGTATCGGTCGGCCGCGGCACCGATACGCCTTTCGAACTGGTCGGCGCTCCGTGGATAGACGGCCGGCAATTGGCGAGATATCTCAATGACCGTCAACTAAGGGGCGTTCGCTTCGTGCCCATCAGGTTTAAGCCAAATGCTTCCGTTTTAAAGGACCAGGAATCTGGCGGCGTCAATATTGTTATCACTGATCGACGAGTCTTCAACTCGGTCCGGACCGGCTTGGAGATCGCGGCCGGTCTAAGAAAACTTTACCCCGACACCTGGCAGGTCGATAAATACGACCGCTTACTGGTTAACGCCGAGATCCTTAAAATGATCAGGCAGGGAGAGCCGCCTGAGGCCGTCGATAAAGCGGTTAACTCGCAATCCGTTGATTTTCAAAGGCGTCGGGCACCATTCTTGCTTTACAAATAGGCAGTTTAGGTTTATAAATTTTTCGTTCAACTAGGTTTTGTAACAAGTCGTTAATATTCAAGCGTTTTGCGAATGGGCTTTCGATCATCGCGCCTTGTGCAATAACGAAAATTTGAATATATTTACAAAAACCTAAATAATCCTTATGGATTATCACCCAATTTCGCACAATATTTCGTTAGAGGAACAAAGATCATGAAAAAAAGCTTGTGCACACTTCTCGCTATTTTCGCCCTCACCATTTGTTTTAGCGGAATTAGTTTTGGACAGGAGACCACCGGTTCGTTAACCGGAACTGTGAAAGATTCAGCCGGCGCCGCCGTTGCCGGTGCAACGGTCAACGTTATCGACCCGAAAACAAATAATACAGTGGTGCGTACGGCCACTACGACGGACGACGGTGTGTATTCGGTTCCGAACTTGCAACCCGGACGCTACACCGTTTCAGTCGAGGCACCTAACTTCAAAAAATCAGTTACGACCGGCGTTACAGTCGATGTTGGAAAACGTCGCGAGCAGGCCGTGGTCCTCGAAGCCGGACGCATTGAAGAGGCTGTCACGGTCTCGGCCGGCGCGATAGGCGTCGAGCTCAGCGCACCGACGGCTTCAACTACGATCAACGGCGATCAGGTTCGGGAGCTTTCTCTGAATAATCGCAACTGGGTTCAATTGATCACGTTATCGCCGGGTGTTTCGCCGAACATCCAGGATCAGATCTACGTCGGAACTACGAACCCGAATGGCGTCTCAAACGCTCTTCAGATCGCGGTCAACGGAGTGAGGCCGAGCTCAAACACATATACCGTTGACGGCGCCGACACGACCGACCGCGGCGCTAACCTAACGGTGCAGACGTACCCATCGGTCGACGCGATCCAGGAATTTTCGATCCTTCGCGGCCTTTACCCCGCCGAGACTGGCCGAAGCTCGGGCGCCCAGGTCAACGTCATCACGAAAAGCGGTGGGGCCGCCTATCATGGCGACCTCTATGAGTTTTTCCGCAACGATAAACTGAACGCAAACTCATTTACGTCGAATCGGACCCATCCCCTAGGGATCGATTCAAATGGAAAGGCCGTCCGAGCGCCGTTTCGATACAACGATTTTGGCGGCACTTTTGGCGGGCCGGTGGTCCTTCCGCGTTTTGGTGAGTGGGGCAACGACGCACCATTCTTTAAGAAGCTCGACAATACATTCTTCTTCTTCTCCGAAGAGGTGCGAAGAGTTATCGTTTATCCGAGTGCGAACACGACTGTTCCAAACGCAAACCTACGCCAGGGAATTTTCGCGCAACCAGTTTGTGTCGGTCCGGTGGCCAATCCTTGCAGCGCCACGGCAACGTCGATCCCGCAAGCCAATTGGAGCCCTCTTGCTGCTGCTTATGTTAAGGATATCTACAACCAATTGCCGCTGCCGGATGCTAACGGAAATCTCTTTTTCCCGACGCGAGGTATTTTTAATTTCCGGCAGGAGCTGATCCGGGTGGACCATAAATTCAGCGATAAACTGTCAGCCTACTATCGTTTTGAGAATGACACTATCCCGACAACCGAACCATTTGGTCTCTTCTCGGGTGGATCGGGATTGCCGAATGTTTCTACGACCCAAACCAACTCTCCGGGGCGCTCACACGTCGGCCGTGCGACTTGGTCGCCGTCGGCAAACAGCATTTTCGAGTTTGGAGGAGCCTACTCCTTTGGCGACGTGCCAAGTGTCGTCACAGGCCTTCTCGCATTTGAGAATTCGCCCGATATCGTAGCCGCCTTGCCGACTCTGCCGTTTACTGTAACGAGAGGCAGGGTGCCGACCATTGGCGGCAACGGTTTTTCTGGCCTTAGTACCTTTGGCCCGTACAGCGATTTCTCATATAACAAATCCGTCTTTGGGACCTTTACGAAAATATGGGGATCCCATACGATGAAATTCGGTACCAATTTCGCGTGGATCCGAAAGCATGAAAACTCCCTTCCGGGCGACACGAACGAAGGTTCGTACGGTGCCGTATCGTCAACCCCTGCCCGTCCGACCGGTACAAGCACTACGAATCAGCTCTGGGCAAATTTCTTACTAGGTAACTTCCAGACATTTAACCAGAGCCAGTTTGACCTCGTAGCAGACTTGAAGTCGTCGAGCATCGAGGCATTCGCGCAGGATGAGTGGCGATTCAAGCGGAACATTACGCTTTATTACGGTATGCGGTATTCACGATACCAGTCGCCATGGAGTGTCGATGGCCGGCTTACGAACTTTGATCCGTCAGTTTTCAATCGCGCTACCTCTTTCCTGGTAACCGGAAATGGTCAACGCGTTGCCGGGACAGGCGATCCGTTTGATGGTCTCGTCATTAATAGCCAGAACCCCATTCCTGGCATGACCATTTCACCGTATGGAAAGTCGATCACGAGGACACCTAACAACTTCGCACCGCGTGTCGGTATTGCCTGGGATCCCTTCAAAAAAGGGACGACCTCGGTGAGAGCTGGTTACGGTATGTATTTTGACCAAGTGTCATTCAACCCTTGGGAAACCATCACCAGTACCAACCCTCCATTCCAGCAGAAATTGAGCATCACTCAGACAACACTTGATGATCCGCTGGCTGGAAACCCGGTGATCAGCCTTTCGCCGGTACGTGTATACGGTATCGACCCGAACTTTAAGACGCCCTACGTCGAGCATTGGAGCCTCGATATACAGCATCAGTTTGGTCAGAAGACACTGGTTACAGCCGGCTACTATGGTTCCAAAGGTGTCCACTTGACCGGTTTGGTCGACCTGAACCTTTTGCCGCCGGGATATGCGATCGGCTTGGGTAGTACAGCTTGCGCCGTCGGTACATCGACGACGCCGACTGCACCTTGCCAGGTGAGTGGCCAGGTGTTTACAACCTCAGGTCAGGAGACGATCCTTGGTCAGATCAGACCGTACAGAGGCTACGACGATGTTCGATATTTGGAGACCGCATTCGACTCTAATTATCACAGTCTTCAGATCACGGCCCAGCGTCGGTTTTCGCGAAGCAGTCAGATCAATATGGCTTACACATGGGCAAAAAACATGACCAACAGCCAGAATGAATTCGCGACTGCTCCGCAAAATACTTATGACCTCAAGGCTGAGTACGCACGGGCTAATCTCGATCGGCGTCACGTGTTTAATATCAACTACGTTTACGAGTTGCCTTTCTACTCGGATCAAAAAGGATTCCAGGGCAAGCTGCTAGGTGGATGGCAGTTCTCGGGCATCTTCTATTACTACACGGGACTAGCGTTTGCTCCGGCGACGTCTTCGAATGACCCAGCGGGGCTCGGCTTACTAGGCAATTCACCCTCGGGTGCTCGTCCGGACATGCTCTGCGATTCGAACTCTAGTGCTAGCCATAATTTGACTCCGGCAGTTTGGTTCGACACAACTTGCTTTGCTAATCCACCGGCAGGTGACAATGACGTTGGTAATGCGGGCCGCAATACGATCAACGGTCCCTCGACAACTCGATTGGATGCAACATTGGCTAAGAATATTCGCTTTAGTGAGTCAAAGAGCATTCAGCTTCGATGGGAGGTCTTTAATGTTCTAAACCATACAAACTTTACGACGTTCTCAAGCACGAATGTGACGAGTTCGGTATTCGGCCAGATCAATCTAGCGGCTGCGCGAGATGCGAGATCGATGCAGTTGGCTATCAAGTTCAACTTCTAACGCAGCTCCCATGCGTTGAAGTCAGGTTACAAGCCCGCGGCCTAATAAGTCGCGGGCTTTTTTTCTTTTGGTATATTTGAAACGCAAAACTCGTATGTCCAAGACGCTGTTAAGGAACGCAACGATCGCTTCGCGCGATCAAGGCGATACATCTGCCTCCCTCCTGATCGACCACAAGCGCATTGCGGCTAGCGGAACACCCGCCGCCGATCTCGTGTCGGTAGACGTGATCGATCTGTCCGGGATGGATCTGCTGTCGGGGTTTATCGATGTCCATAACCATGGGGCGGTTGGGCATGATGTGAATGCTTCGACGGCGGAGGAGCTGTTTGAGGTGGCGGCGTTTCTGGCGAGGAATGGTGTGACGGCTTGGGTGCCGACGCTGGTGCCCGATTCGGATGAGAATTACCGTCGGATAATTGATGAAATCGATCGGTTGATGGAGCTTCAGGAGGGGAAGTCGGTCGCGCAGGCGGTCGGTGTGCACTACGAAGGTGTTTTCGCGAGCGAGGCGATGTGCGGTGCTCTCCGTTCACAATACTTTAAGGACTATAAGATAGAAACCACGAAAAACACGAAAGGACACGAAAAAGCACAAAATGCAGTCTTGCTGCCGAAGTTAAAGCAGGGCGTGCATATGACCACGCTGGCGCCGGAGGTCGAGGGCGGTATCCACTTGATCAAAAAATTGGTGAAAGATGGCTGGGTTGTGTCGATCGGACATACGCGCGCCGATGCAAAGACGCTCGATGCCGCGTATGAGGCCGGCGCGAGACATCTGACGCATTTCTTTAATGCGATGACGGGAGTGCATCATCGCGACATCGGCGTCGCGGGTTGGGGTTTATCGCATGAGGACGTGACTTTTGACATTATCGCGGACGGGATCCACGTTGCGCCTCAGATGCTGGAGTTTGTGTGCCGCAGTAAGGGAGCGAATAAGGTCTCGCTGATCAGCGACTCGGTGGCTCCGACCGGTCTCGGCGACGGAGAATTCGATCTTTGGGGTGAGAAGATCTCAGTCAAAAATGGCCGGACGCAAAACGAGCGCGGCAGCATTGCCGGCTCCGTGATCACGCTGCACGACGCGGTAAAGCAGATGCTTGCTCTTGGATTTACGTTGAGTGAAGTATCTCAGATGGCATCGGCGAACCCGGCAAAGCTGCTCGGCTTGGATAAAGAAATGGGTTCGATCGAGGTCGGCAAATGCGCGGACCTGATTTCTCTCGATGAAGACGGAAATATCAAGTCCGTGTTTATCGGCGGCAAAAGTGTCCAGATGAAATAGCCATCTGGTACGGTGATACAGTCTGGCACACGCTGGTACGGTGGTACACCGCAACAAATAGGGCCGCCGTGTGGGCGACCCGCTTAACCCTAACATACGCAAAAGTTACTCTTCGTCTTCGGAGCCTTTGGCGGCATCGCCCTTTTGGCCCCACGTTTTCATTCGGTCCTGAAAACGCTGCTTCATCTGGTCGCGCATCTGCTCGGCTTTGGCCTTTTGCTCATCGGTAAGCACGGCAAACACCTGCGACTTGACGTGCTCGCGGGTGACAATCATCTGCGTCAGCAGATCGCCCTGCCGTTTGGCAAGCGTCTGAAGCTGAGCGTCGTCTGAGCCGTTCAGCGCGGCGATCTTCTCATGATTGGCCTTGAGCTGTTCCATCAGCGGCTGTGCCGTGCCTTTGTTGGCCTCAAATATCTCTTTCACTTTTGCTTTCTGATCATCGGTCAGGTTCAATTGCCGAAACATCATCATCGCCCCATGTCCGCGGCCGTACATCCCCTTTTGCATGACCCGCTGGGCTACGACGAACATTCCGCCGACCAGCAGAACCGCCGACGCGGCCAAAATTGCGATCGTTCTTGTTTTCATATTACTGCTCCTTAGTAAGAGGTTAGTTCAAGCTTCTTACATACGTGCAAAACGAAATATTAATACGACTGAATGTCTCGATTTCGTTAATTAGTGTAAAGATATGTAAAACCCGTAAAATGCGGATGGAATTTCGATAGAATTCATGCTGGCAAAATGAACAGGATTCTCATCATTGACGACGACGAGGAGCTTTGTGAGCTAGTCGCCGAGTACCTGACGGTCGAAGGGTTTGAGACAAAGGCCGTCCATGACGGCTCGGCCGGACTCGATTCGGCGTTATCGGGCGACTATGACATGGCCGTCCTCGATGTGATGCTGCCAAAGATGAACGGCTTTGACGTGCTCCGGAATCTGCGCTCCTCATCGCGGCTCCCGGTGCTGATGCTAACCGCCCGAGGTGACGATATGGAACGCATTGTCGGGCTCGAGATCGGCGCCGACGATTACCTTCCGAAGCCGTTTAATCCGCGAGAGCTTGTTGCCCGCCTGCGCGCCATACTGCGGCGGAGTGAAACGTCCGAGGCGTCCGACCGGGCCGGCGACAAGGTGGTTGTCGAAGATCTCGAACTTGCCCGATCGGCTCGGACGGTCAGGCTCTCAGGCGACGAGATCCCGCTGACGTCAGTCGAGTTCGACTTGCTGACGGAGTTGGCGACCGAGGCCGGAAAAGTTGTTCGAAAAGACGATCTGAGCGAGCGCGTGCTCGAGCGAAAGCTGTCGCCATACGATCGCAGCCTCGATATGCACATCAGCAATCTGCGTAAAAAGCTCGGCCCGCGACCGGACGGCAGCGATCGGATCAAAACTATACGCTCCGTCGGTTATATTTACACCGTTTTATGAA
>DASXPW010000373.1:0-8390 GCA_036493385.1 Pyrinomonadaceae bacterium | reverse complement strand
AGCGATAGATTTCCTGAGGAAAAGTACGTCGATAAGATCCGAAGTGTTGAGTCTATTCCTAAGTGAATGTCGGTAGGCTTGAGATCGGCCTGGTCGAGATGTGAAAACGTTCTTAGGTTTTGCGCAATATCGCGGATCCGTTCGGCACCTTCGAGACAATCACCGATCATCAGCTCAAGATCATGTTTCGCTGTGGCGTAGCTGATCTCTCTTTTGATCTCGTCGATCTCTCGCGCAACTTTTCCTTCAAGCGAGATGTAGTCGTAATAGCAGAGCAATCGTCCGAGGCCTTTTAACCTGTCGCGCAGGAGGTCGAGATTGCCGTATACGAATCCGACCGGGTTATTTAGCTCGTGCGCAACACCCGCCGCAAGCTGGCCGAGCGAGGCCATTTTTTCGCTGTGGATTATCTGCGCCTGCAGACGCTGCAGCTCACGTTTTCCGTGTTCGAGCTCTATGTTTCGCAGTTCGAGATCTCGTTTATAGCGACGAGCGTCCATTAGCAGCCGACGCCGTTCAATGGCCCGCTCGATCGTCATCTGCAAGACAAACGGTTCGAATGGTTTGATCAAATAATCAAATGCGCCGAGCCGAACGGCATCAAGTGCCCGCTGCGGGCGGTCTGTATCGGACAGAACGATCACCGCAGCATCCGGATAGTCACGAACGATCAAGCGCAACAATTCGACGCCCGAGAGTCCTGGCAGCATCGTTTCAGTAATAACGACCGAATAAGGTTTTTCGCGGAGATGGCCAATGGCCTCGATCGCCGATGCAGCGCCGGTGCAGTTGAACGAGGCCGTCAGCTCATCAACCAGATTGCGCCGCACGTTGGGAAGATGATCGACGACGAGAATGCTTTCGCGTGCCGTTGTCAGGCTCGCAAGCGCATTCAGATCGACGATGCGTGAACCGCTGTCCGTGCGATAATCAACCGTGGAAACGCTCATTTCAAAACACCTAAAAACGGGAATGGGGGCGATCACTTCCGGCTCCTCACGTTCGGTGACCGACCCCTGTGCCTCACTCCCCAATGCTCTCAATTGCAACGGCTGTGCCGCTGGACTCCGCTGAGAACCCCTACCGGAAAAGTCGGTAATTAGGGCGGTTTTTGATGTGTGTGAAATTATCGGAGAAAGATTGTGAGGTTATTTACTCGGGATTTTTGGCAGGGTGAGGAAATTCTCCCGTGACGCTCTCGGAGTTGGCTTCTGAATCGATCGAGTCGAGCCATTGTTCAGCGGACTTTAGGTCTCTAAAGACGCGCATAGGCCGGACCGTTTCGG
Source organism: Pyrinomonadaceae bacterium (assembly GCA_036493385.1). Classification (GTDB taxonomy): domain Bacteria; phylum Acidobacteriota; class Blastocatellia; order Pyrinomonadales; family Pyrinomonadaceae; genus OLB17. The sequence continues at coordinate 7,104 of DASXPW010000373.1, read as the reverse complement.
TCAACATGTCAAACATTCGCAACATGCCGAAAAAGAGGTCATTGGTTGCCACAACTGCCGTGGGAGACGCTGGCTGCGACCGCGCGATCTGGCGTCGAGCTTCGGCGAGCATTCGAACCTGTTCAACCGTCAGGTCGGTCGTGGCGCCCGTACAATCGAATATCTCCGAAAAACGAGCGACCTCCGGGTCAACCTCGCTCTTTATGTGCTTTAGCAGATCCGCGAGTGTCACCAGACCCGACGCCTTCGAGTAAATGCGTCGATTGACCGTATCAATGTGGAAGTTGATGGCCATGAATTCCCTTTATGCCGGATACCCAGCATTATAAAGCATCTCATCCATTATTCAACAAGTATCGCGAGGTCAGAGGTTTACGGCCCAATGAACATTGCCATCGAACGAAAAGGCCGACGGAGGGAAATTTGCTTTTGACTCGCATTTAGCTTGATAATTGTTTCCGCGTTCATCACCGCCGGCTAGTAAATAGGAATTTGTCCGTTACTAATTTTCGGTGTGATCGACTTTTACAGGGCAAAATTTGGCGATTGTCGGGTTTAGGTAAGCACGTGTGCAAAAGGGAAGTTGCGAACCTTCTTAGGACAAGAGCGGAAGTCGGACATTTCTCCCGAACTTTGTTTTAGCTTAAGGTTTCCCATATTGCTCCCGATCTGGCCCCTCAACCTTTGTTGATTGATTGATGGTGTATTCTGCGGCTCTTTCCGTACTGAGACCAGCTTCGATTTCTTCGCACCGAATCAACTGATCATTTTACCGCCTTTATAAAACACTCGAACTGATGCGTTCGGCCTAAGCGCATTTTCCAGAAGCGTCGACCACAGTTCGTCGCGAGGTTTGGTTGATGTCAGAAAAACGGAAGTCATCTATTCGACGACAGGTCCTTGCGGAGAAGGAACTCTCCGATATCAAATACGCGTTAGATCAATCGTCTATCGTGGCGATGACCGATCATACCGAGCGAGTGAATAGCATGGCCGCCCACCATGAATCCGAGGAGCGGCTCCGGCGCATGATCGAACACTCTTCGTACGGTAAGTTACTGATGGATCAGAATGGCACGATCCAGCTGATAAACCGTGAGATCGAAAAACAGTTCGGTTTTAGCCGCGAGGAGATGCTCGGTAAGAATATCGAGTTGCTGATCCCACATGATTCCAGGCCTAGGTCCATCCGGCTTCTAAGAAAATTCATTTCAAACCCCTCGCCACGGACGATGGGATCAGGCCGCGAGCTCTACGGTTTGCGAAGTGACGGAAGTCAATTTCCAGTTGAGATAGGACTGAATCCTCTTCCATCAGAGCCCGGGATCATGGTGCTTGTCACGGTCACCGATATCACCGAGCGCAAACAGGCCGAGATCGAGCTAAGGCGATCTGAAGGGAGATACCGGGAGCTGTTTGATAACAATCCCTTGCCAATGTGGGTTTATGACGCTGACACCCTGGATTTTCTCGCTGTTAACCAGGCGACCTGTCGTCAGTACGGGTACTCGCGAGACGAGTTCCTGTCGATGAAGCTTATCGAAATACGGCCGGACGCGGACGTACCGCTTTTGCTGGAGAACGTTTCCAGCACAACCGAGAGCTTGCAAAAATCTGGTGATTGGCGACATCGGCGCAAGGATGATTCGATCCTCTTCGTCGAAATATCGTCTCACGAATTAAGCTTTGCCGGACGCAAGAGCAGATTGGTACTCGCGAATGACGTTACCGATCGGCGCCGGGCCGAGATGGAGCTAAGAGGCAGCGAGGAGCGCTACCGGGAACTCGCGTCAACGCTCGAACGGCGCGTTGCTGAAAGGACCGTCGAGCTCGAGTCGGTCAATAAGGAATTAGAGGCGTTCGCTTATTCCGTGTCGCATGATCTTCGTGCCCCTCTCCGGGCAATGGACGGCTTTAGTCTGGCTTTGCTCGAGGATTACGCCGAACGTCTGGATGGTACGGGCAAGAATTTTCTTGATCGAATTCGCAATGCCTCACAGCAAATGTCGCGATTGATCGACGACCTGCTGTCGCTTTCCCGAGTGACCCGATCTGATATCCACTATGCCGAGGTAAACCTGAGCTCGATCGCCAAGGAGATCGTAAATCGGTACCAGGAACTCCAACCGAGAAAAGACCTTGTCGTTGACATGCAGGACGGCGTTAAGGTCCGCGGAGATGAACGGCTACTGCGGATAGCCCTGGAGAATCTGTTAAGCAACGCCTGGAAGTTTACCTCGAAAATCGAAGATCCGCTCATCACATTCACGAGCGCGGAGCACGACGGCAGCATTGTTCATTGCGTTGCCGATAACGGGGCTGGTTTCGATATGAGATTCGCCGATAAGCTTTTTGGCGCGTTTCAGCGTCTTCATTCGGCCAATGAGTTTGAAGGTACCGGTATCGGGCTGGCGACGGTTCAACGAATAATTAATCGTCACGGCGGCAGGATCTGGGCCGACAGCGGTGTTAGCAAGGGGGCGGCATTTTATTTCACGATCTGAACAATATGGATAGTAAAACGATCTTAGTGGTTGAGGACAATCCGGATGACGAAGCATTGATGCTTCGGGCGCTTCGCAAAAACGGGATCGCGAACGAGATCTTTGTTGCTCACGATGGCGTCGAGGCCGTCGAGTATCTCTTCGGGGAAGGTCAGTTTTCGGAACGAAAGGTCGAAGACCTTCCCGAGCTTATTCTGCTCGATCTAAAGCTGCCGAGAATGGATGGGCTCGACGTTCTGCGTCGTATACGAGCTGACGAACGTACACGATACGTTCCCGTGGTAGTTCTTACCACCTCGTCGGAGCAGCGCGACATTGTTGAGAGCTATGATCTGGGCGCGAATAGCTATGTAACTAAACCAGTCGACTTCCTGGAATTCATGGAAGCTACACGTCAACTCGGAACATATTGGCTGCTTCTAAATCGTTCGGTTCCGGCAACATAATGCATGAAGCGTCTTAAGGCATTAATTATCGAAGACAACGACAATGACGCTCAGTTGCTGTTGCGCCATCTTCGCGATTCCTTCGAGGTCGAATTTGAACGGGTCGATACTGCCGATGCAACAAGGGCGGCGCTCGCTGACGCGTCCTGGCAGATAATACTCTCCGACTTTCGAATGCCGACATTCTCTGCTCTTGAGGCGTTGAACGTGGCCAAGGAGCTTCAACCGGGAATTCCATTCATAATCATTTCGGGAACGATCGGTGAGGAGACCGCGGTCAATGCAATGCTCGCCGGAGCGGATGACTTCTTTATCAAGGGCAACCTCCAACGTCTCATACCGGCCATCGAGCGCGAGCTTCGCGAGGCGCAGGTCCGGCGCGAAAAACACGAGGCTGAAATACGGTTAAAGCTCGCTATATCGGCAGCGCGTTTAGGTGTTTGGGAGTGGCACCTGGTCAGTAACCGGACCGTCTGGTCTCCTGAATGTTACGAGCTTTTCGGCGTCGAGGAGTTTGGAGGAACCCACGAGGACTTTCTACAGTTCGTGATCGAGGAGGATCGCGAACGTCTATCTCGATCAGCCCGCGCGGCGATCGAAAACCGTGGGCAATACAATATCGAGTTCCGGATCAGGCGCGGACACGGCGACCTTCGCTGGCTCTCCAATCTCGGAACGGTCGAGTACGATGCGGAAAACAGACCCATCCGGATGATCGGGACGGTACAGGATGTTACGGAGAGAAGATCCGCCGAATCGCTCGTGCGAGAATCCGAAAGTAATTATCGGGCGCTGATCGAGGCCTCGACATCGTTTACGTGGACACTCGATGAAAACGGTCCCGCCCCGGCCGCGTTTGCGTGGTTTTCCGAGTTGAGCGGGCGGGAGCTAAATACGGTCGACGACATCATCGAGATCATCCACCCCGATGACGTTGAGAGCCTTCAAAAGGAATGGCAGACCGCGATCGACAACAGATCAGTGCTCTCGACCGTTACACGGTTTCGAAGCTCGACCGTGGGCTTTCGTTTCCTTGCGATCAGAGGGGTTCAGGTCTTTAACGATGACGGCAGTTTTCGCCGATGGATCGGCACGCTGAATGACATCACCGAACGTAAATCCGCTGAGGACGAACTTCGGATAAGCGAAGCTTTTAATCGGGCTGTACTCGACTCAATGACTTCAAATATCGCGGTCCTTGACGATATCGGGCGGGTCCGTACGTTGAATCGATCGTGGCGCGAGTTCGTTTTGAAGAATCCCGGTTTACCTGGTGAGAGCCACTTTCGCGTCGAGCTCGGAGCTGATTATCCCGTAGCCTCCGCCCTGGACGCGAAAGGTCGCGGTGAAGGCTCCAGGGACACCGCACAAGGCATTCGCGATGTTCTAAACGGGAGGGAAAGCGAATATTTCGAGGAATACTGTATCAAGATCTCCGGCGTGCCTCATTGGTTCTATATGTTGGTTTCTCCGCTCAAAACCCGCGAGGGCGGGGTCGTTGTTTCGCACACAGACATATCTAGTTTGAAGGCCGCTGAAGAAGCGTTGAAAAAACATCAGGCCCAACTTCAATTAGTGGCAGATACGGTTCCTACCGTGATCGCATACTTGGATGAAAATTCTCGATTCCTTTTTGTAAACGAGGCCTGCCGGAAATGGTTTCAAGTCACTTCGGCGGACGAGATCATCGGTCAGCACATGAGCGGCATTGTCGGCGATGAGATCTATGGTCGCGTCAGAGCGGAAATCGAAACTGTTCTGAAAGGCAATACGATCAAACTGGAAAGAAACGCGTTTCGAGACCCTGGCCGGTACGTTTACGTTACCTATGTTCCGGATCTCAACGACGAGAATGAGGTCAACGGATTTTTCTTCTTTCTGGTAGACCTGACGGAAAATAAGAGTGCCGAAGAGCGATTCAGGAAGAGCGAGGAGCAACTGCGTCAGGCCCAAAAGCTCGAATCCATCGGGCGCCTTGCGGGCGGGATCGCGCATGATTTCAACAACATGTTGACCGCGATCATTGGATATTGTGAACTGACCCTGATGAGGATGTCGGACGATGATCCGCTGCGGAAAAACATCGAAGAGATCAAAAAGGCCGGTGAGCGCTCAGCCGCACTTACTAATCAGCTACTGACCTTCAGCCGCGGTCAGATCCTTGAAGTAAAGACCCTCGACGTGAACAGAATAATTGACGATTCGATCGTGATGCTTCAGCGTGTCATAGGCGAAGACGTGACTATTCGGCTGGGACTCGCGAAAGAACTTTGGAGTATCGAAGGGGATCAGGGTCAACTGACGCAGGTTCTGCTCAATCTCTGCGTTAATTCAAGGGATGCGATGCCCCGAGGAGGAACGATAACGATCAGCACGACGAACGCATCGCTTGATCAAGAGTTTTCTATTAGACACCCTGGAGCACGTGCCGGCATGTTCGTCCATCTGTCGATCGCCGATACCGGCATTGGAATGGATGAGGAAACGCAAAGGCATATTTTCGAACCATTCTTCACAACTAAAGCGACCGGGAAGGGAACGGGCCTCGGCCTGTCTATGGTCTACGGCTTCGTCAAGCAGCTCGGAGGATACGTATGGGTCAAAAGCTTTCCGGACGGCGGAACGAGCTTTGACATTTACTTGCCCAAAACCGAGGTCGCATCAGAAAGCGAAACGGACGCCATCACAGTTGATGCCGAGCGAATTGGATCTGAGACGATCCTGCTTGTCGAGGACGAAGACATCGTCCGAGAGCTGAGCCGACAGGTCCTTGAATCGTTGGGGTACAACATCATCGAGGCATCGAGCGGGACAGCGGCGATCGGAATAGTGCACGGCGGAGCAAGCACTATTGATCTGCTGATGACGGATGTCGTCATGCCTGGAATGAGCGGCCAGGAACTTGCGCAACAACTCACGGCTATCCATCCGGGTCTGAAAGTCCTGTTCACTTCAGGATATCTGGAAGAACCGATGCCCGTTTTAGCCAGCTCCGGCCAGGATCGACACTTTATTCAAAAACCGTTTAGCTTTGACCAATTGGTCACCAAGGTGCGGTCGATCCTGGACGCAAAATAGATCGCCGAAAGCGCTAGTTATTGTCTGAGCCCGGGCCGGTGCGATTTGCGATTCGCGTTAGTGTCTTTCGGTCGATGTTGAGGATTCGGGACGCGGCCTGCTTGTTGTTTCCCGTATGTCTGAGGACTCGTGCAACGTAATCGGCTTCCATTTCCGATAATGTCACCCATTTTTGATTACCATCGCTTTCATCATCCAGCGCTAAAGAGCCAACATCGCGAGTCGATTCGCGAATTCGCACGGGAAGGTGGTCCGGATAGATGATCTGATCACTTAGTGAGGCGGCGTGAAGCACAGCATTTTCCAGCTCACGAACGTTCCCCGGCCAGTCATAATTCTCCAGCAGCGCGATAGCCTCTGCTGAGAATTCCCTCGAGGCCGAGGCTTTCAGCTCGGAGTTGCTCAGAAAATGTTTCGCCAGCATATCAACATCTTGCCGTCTCTCGCGAAGCGGCGGCAGCTCGATCGTTACTGCATTGAGGCGGTACATTAGATCCTGCCGAAATCGACCTTCGGCAACTTCATTCTCGATGCGGCGATTAGTTGCGGCGATGACCCGCACATCGACTTTCTGCGAACGATTGGAACCGACTTTGCGGATCTCGCCTTCCTGCAATGCGCGCAGCAGCTTGACCTGGAAAAGAGATGCCGTTTCCGTGATCTCGTCGAGAAAGATACTTCCGCCGTTGGCGTCTTCCCAGAGACCAGAACGTTCACGGTCGGCCCCTGTGAACGAACCCTTCGTATGTCCAAAAAGCTCTGACTCGATCAGTTCGACCGGTATTGCTCCGCAGTTGACTGCTACAAATGGCTGTTTGGAACGGCTACTGCGCCAATGGATCGCTTTTGCAACCACTTCCTTTCCCGTTCCTGACTCGCCCGTTATCAAGACCGGTAAGTCGGTGGGCGCTACGCGGCCCACGAGTTTCAGACACTCCACAAATCGAGGACTTTTACCAATAAGTGGTATGTCAGAAACGTATCCGGCGGGTTCAGGAATTGAGTTACTCCTTTTCGAACGGCGGGCAGCTAATTTTTCTCGAACCGAATTGGCAATAGCCTTTATCTGATCTATT
>DASXPW010000372.1:0-2417 GCA_036493385.1 Pyrinomonadaceae bacterium | reverse complement strand
AAGCGACAAAAAGAAAGGCCGCACCGACGCCCGCGGCACCGCCTTTGAAAAACTCACGCCGGTTTTGGATCAGCTCGCTCACTATGCCCTCCGAAAAAATCCCGCAACTATTGATGCAAATATGACTATGATAGTCTAACTTTAAATGCCAAGCGTCAAAATCAATTCACGGCGCGCGCCGGAGCCCGTTGGGCCGTATCCGCACGCCCGACGCGTGGGAAACTTGTTATTTTTGTCCGGCGTCGGACCGCGCGAACGCGGGGTCACGGCTATACCCGGCGTAAAATTGGACGATCGGGGTGATATCGCGTCGTATGACATCGAGGCGCAGTGCCGCTCGGTGTTTCAGAACGTTCGATGGATCCTTGAGGACGCCGGAACAGCTTGGGAGAACATCATTGATGTAACGGTGTTTTTGACGGATATGAAGCGCGATTTTGCTCGATACAACGAAATTTACGCAGAATATTTTGGCGAGATCGAGCCTTGCCGGACGACGGTCGAGGTCAGCGCCTTGCCGACACAGATCGCGATCGAGTTAAAGGTGATAGCATCGATCGACGGATAACATGATGATGCGGACGAGAGCGTCCGCGTTCCGAAGGAGAAAATTATGAGCGCACCAGAACCGCAAGGAATACCTACACGAGGGTTTGCTACGAACGGCCCGGAGGCGAAATTCGGGCCTTTCGAATTCGTTAGACGAGAGGTCGGCCCGCACGACATCCTATTAGAGATCGCTTACTGCGGAATTTGTCATACGGATATCCATCAGGCACGCGCCGAATGGGCGCCGGTCATCCCGGCCAATTATCCTATGGTGCCCGGACACGAGATCGTCGGGCGGATCTCGCGGGTCGGAACCGAAGTGACCAAGTTTAAGACGGGCGACATCGCCGGCATTGGCTGCTTTGTCGACTCTTGCCGTGAATGTCTGCCGTGCAAGAGCGGGCACGAACAGTTTTGCGCGAAGGGCCCGGCGATGACCTACAACGGTACGGAAATGGACCGCACGACGCCGACATACGGCGGCTATTCGAAACATTACGTGATCGACGAGAATTACGCGGTGAAGGTGAACGCCGCCGGCGACCTTTCGGGCATTGCTCCGCTACTGTGCGCCGGGATAACGACATACTCGCCCCTAAAGCATTGGGGAGTGGGTCCAGGCCAAAGGGTCGCTGTTGCGGGACTTGGCGGGCTTGGTCACATTGGCGTGAAGATCGCCGCCGCGATGGGGGCGGAAGTTACGGTCCTGAGCACCTCGCCGTCAAAAGAAAAGGACGCGCGGGCGTTGGGAGCACACAAATTTTTGGCCACGAAAGACGAAGATGCAATGAAGACGGCGGCGGGCACCTTCGATCTCATACTCGATACGATCGCAGCACAGCATGACTATAACGCGTACCTCGGTTTGCTTGGCTTCGAAGGCGTAATGGTTGTCGTTGGCGTTCCGACCGAGGCTATACCGCTAAATGCCTTCTCTTTGATCGGTGGTAACAAGGTCCTGGCGGGCTCGATGATCGGTGGGATCGATGAGACGCAGGAAATGCTGGATTTTTGCGCCGAGCATAATGTCATCGCGGATGTCGAGGTCATCGACCCGAGCCGGATCGAAGAGGCATTCGACCGGACCGTCAAGTCGGACGTCCGATACCGATTTGTGATCGATATGGGAGCGTCGGAAGCCACCGCGTAAACGGCGGGCCGTTCGGCCGCGCTTTCTGACCGCCGGCTCACGGCGGCTCTGACAATTGTCGCATGCGTTACGTCGCTCTGCTTCGCGGGATCAATCTTGGCGGAGCAAATCAAATGAAAATGGACGATCTCAAAGCCGTCTTCGCCGAGCTCGGCTTTGAGAATGTCAAAAGCTATATCAACAGCGGCAACCTCGCGTTTGACACTAGAAAGGCGGCTGAGAACAAGTTGATCGACAAGATCGAAACGGCGGTCGAAAAGAGATTTGGCCGGCGCGTTCACATCATGGTCCGCGAGCAAACGGACATCGGACGCATTGTGAAAAATAATCCGTTCCAAGGCGAGTACGAGAGTCACAAGCACATGCACGTGCTGTTTTTGAAAGAGCCATTGCCCGCGGGGAAGCAGGAGTTGTTGCAGGCATCGGCGCTTCCCGGTGAGCGGTATGAGGCACGCGGCCGCGAAATATATAATCACCTGCCAAACGGCGTTGCTGGCAGCCTGCTGACAAAGGGCTTCTTCGAGAAAAAACCTGTGGTTGCATATACGGGACGCAATTGGCGAACGGTCGAGAAGCTGGCGGAGCTTTGATCGTTTCGGAATAACTGGAAACTGATAGCTGAAAACTGATAACTGTTCTTTAATACATGTCAATTCAACGGCCCTTCAATTTTCAAAAATGGATCGATGAGCATCGGCATCTGCTTAAGCCGCCGGTT
>DASXPW010000371.1:0-11975 GCA_036493385.1 Pyrinomonadaceae bacterium | reverse complement strand
TGAAGTCAAGACAGCCTTGCTGCGAATGTTCGGTTGTCTTCTTTTACGCCTACGACACTAAAAAAAAGAGTGTCATCGAACTTGTTGGCGTACGGAAAATGGATCATGCCAAACATGAAAAGCGTGCCGTTCCATCGGTCCTTTTTGAATTTGACAACCTCGCGGCTATTGCCGGATGGGTCGATGTGCCAAAGCGCCGCAACATTCTCTTTTTGACTCGGTGCATTCTCGGCCGTTGTCGCGAAAAACAAGTCGTCACCTACCCGTATTGAGTAAAAGACCGTGCCGGTAACCTCGCCGATCGTTTTCCGATCCAAATTGCCGCGATCAACCTCATAGATCTGATTTGAGCGAAACTCGGCGTCAGTCCCGTAGAAGAACTTATCTTCGCAAAACAGCGCGCTGACCGCGCGCCAAGTTTCATCACCCTCGCCAATGACCTCAACCGTTCTGAAGGCATCCGCAGTCCGGAGCATGCGGCATTCGGATCCTTGATCGCCCGTCAGACAAATAATTGAATCAGTAAACTCATCAAGGTAGATACCATGGACATGCCTGATGGAGCCAGGCGGAAAGGTGTAAACCACCTCGAGTCGATCGCCGCCGGGTTTGTAGCGATAGACCCGGATTTCGCCTCGCTCGTCATTTGCCAGGTATTCGCCAAAATAGGTGTCGCCGCTCCTATCGACGGCACATGCCGATCGCAGAACGCGACACGGACGTGAGAGTCCCGATAACTCTCGAAACCTGCCATCGCCAATGATCCCAACCGTTTTGTCGAACGTGACAAACAGGTCGCCGTTTGCCAGTTTTATAACGTTAGTGACCATAAAACGCAGAAGCCGTTGCGCCAGACGAAAATTGCTAGCGGCCGCTTTCCACGAGGGAGCGTCGATCACAGCCAGAGGCTCGAATGGTTTTTTCAGGGATGTCGAACGATAAAGCTTGTTTTGTTTTGAGAGGATATAGTCGCCGTCCTCGGCCCATTCGACCGTATATCCTCTGAGTTCGGGAACCTCCTCAACTCGCCATTCCATAAACTTTCTCAGTTAATCGGAGTTTTTTCGGCAAATGAAAGATCCTATTACAAGGACGTCCATCTTTGTTCGGCGGAAACATTCAATGGCTTCGGATGGCTGGTGAACGATCGGCTCTTTCTCATTGAAACTTGTGTTCAAGAGCACGGGGACTCTTGTCTTCGATTCGAACTTACTGATCAGATCATAATAAAGAGGGTTTTCGTCCCTTGATACTGTCTGCAATCGGCCCGTATCATCGACATGATTAACAGCGGACAGGCGTTCGCGCCACTCCGGTCTGATCTTATAGACGTGAAGCATAAACGGCGACGGATGATCCTGTTCAAAAATCTCCGATTGGCGGTCGACCAACACGGATGGGGCAAACGGGCGAAACCACTCACGGTGCTTAATACGCGCGTTGAGGACATCCTTCATATTGGGAAAACCGGGGTGGGCGAGTATTGAACGGTTGCCAAGTGCGCGCGGTCCCCATTCCATTCGACCCTGAAACCAGCCGACCACGTTTCCGTTCTTTATCTCATCCGCGGTTTTATCGAGGACACATTCTCGACCGTGCTTCTGATAGTTCACGTTATATCGGTCTAATTCGGCCTGGATCGCCGAGTCAGAATATTCGTCACCCAGATAAGCGTCGCGCATTACCCAACGTTTGCCTTCGCGTAGAAGTACATTTGAAACATACAGCGCCGACCCGAGAGCGAGGCCGTCATCGCCGGCGGCGGGTTGGATGCAGGTTTCGCGAAATGGAGTTTCGGTAAGCGCCTTCCCATTGGCAACGCTATTCAGGGCGCAGCCGCCGGCGATCGAAACTCTATTGACCGGTACAAGCGCGTGCAGCTCATTGAGAATATGCATGTAGAACTTCTCGAAGACCTTTTGCAGCCCGAACGCAACATCCATATCGCGTCGTGTGATCTCTCCATACGGCTCCCGAGCTTCCCCCAGCTCTTTGAGAAACAGATCGGAGTAAAGCCGGTGAACGACCATTTCACCCTCATCGGTGATCTCCATTCCCTGATTCGCGCCGAAAGGAAGAAAATATGCCGGATTCAGAGCGAAGCCATTTTCAGTGGACGCGAGAATGTTATCGAAAAATTCGGTGTATGTGTCTGATCCCAACGGAGCCAGCCCCATTACCTTGCCTTCATCGCCGTATTTCGGATAACCGATGAATTGGCAGACCGCCGTGTACATGGTGCCTAGCGAATGGGGAACAAAGATTCGTTTGACGGGCGTGATATCGCTTCCTTCACAGTCGCTTAACATGCATGAAACAAAATCGCCGGAGCCATCTATTGTTATCCCCGCGGACCTCTCCCAACCTGATGCGAAATAGGCGCTTGCGGTGTGCGCGAGATGGTGTTCGACGTTGTAGGTCTTAAATTTTAAAGTTGCCTCGTCGACATCTAACTTGTCGGCGATCAGAGACTTTAAGCTGTCAAACGCTTTGCTCTTGCCTCGCATTTTTGCGAAATTGAGCAGCTTTGACGGATGTTTGAGAGCGAACTCAAGTTTTTTACCTAGATTTGCCGATGAGTCTCGTCCAACCGCGACGGCATCGATCTCAGATAGTTTTACGTTTGCGATCTCAAGGCATCTGCGAACGGCGAGGGTGGGAAATCCAGCGAAATACTTGACGCGGTTAAGGCGTTCCTCGGCCAAAGCGACGACCGGGATACCGTCAATGATGACAGCGGCGGCGGCGCCTGCATGATATGCGTTGATCCCTAAGATCGTGCTCATTTATCGTTCCAAATGGTGAGTCGCCTTAGTCGATTCGAGGTAAACGCTGTCCGCGACCCTGGCAAGTGCTTTTACGTTTTTACTGACCTTTCGCAACAGCTCGGAGAGATGAACTATCGCCCTGTATTTTGCCGGAAGAAGGTCGACATCCGACGCCTGAATTCCCAATCCAAAATAGCAATCTGCGGTCAGCTTCACATTCCCAAATCGATCACGAAATGCATCGATCAACTCTGACGGCGTCCAGTAACGGACCTGAAACCCTTCGCCTTCACTAAAACCTCGCCGCCACCGCTGCTGAAACGACCTTACGCCGAATTTATTGGGCATTTGGACAAGAATGTTTCCGCCATCGGAAAGTACCCGGTCCATTTCCGCCAAAGCCGTCCGAGCATTCTCCTTGCTGAAGTGCTGAAGCACGCCGTAGGAAAAAGTGACGTCAAAACAGCCTTCCCGAAACGGCAGGTATCTCGCGTCCGCGACGACGAAGGCCGCGTCCACCCCGAGTTGACCCGAGATCCGCCGTCCCGCCATCACGGCGTCGAGACTTGGATCAATGCCGACGGGCCTGTATCCCTTTTGCGCCGCTTGAATTGTCCACCTTCCCCAATTGCAGCCGACATCCAGAAGCCTCTTTCCGTCGGACGCCGGAAGTCGAAGATACGGCAGAGGATACCGCGTCAACCTGTTGCGGACCGAGAAATACAGGTTGCCGTTCGTATACGGCAGTTCGTCCTGCACAAAACCATCGACTCCGTTTGTTGTGTCGCCTTTTCTCAGAACGTCTTCCGGAAGCTCGCCGTTCCTTATCCGTTCAACTTTTTCCAGTGATTGTCGAAGGTAGTCGTGTGTAGGCCTTTCATCTGGGAAGATCATGACCGGGATGTCGTCGACGATCGAATATTGATGGTCGTCTGAGCAGGCGAGCGTCGTGCCGCTCAGCGTCAGATCTTGCCGATCACGCGGACACACCAGATTCTGTAACAGCCAGTCATCCATGGAGCGCAATTCTGAAATTCTCGATCGCCGGCCGAAAAACACTTAGGCGGCTGGTGAGAGAAACACGACCTCCGGTCAAACCATCGTATCTCTGGAGTTTTGGAGTTTGGCGGTGCGCAGCGTCGAGCATCCAAAGAGTTTCCGGCGGTGAGATACCGCGACTTCAAGCGAAAAAAATTGAATCAGCAGTTTACCGTATTGGCAATTGTCGGGCAATTTAACGGGCGGTTCATGAATTTTACAAACCTTTTATCGGCAAAATGCTTCTCAGCGATGCGTCCTTAGGTAGGTATAGGAGCGCTTGCCGATAAATCAGAACGGAGTATACTCAAGACAAAAATTTTCTTAGGTGCCCAATATGCGAAGATTCAACAAGATTTTAGTCAGCTCGACCCTCATTGCGTCGATCATGCCGGCCGGCAACTGGGTCGCGGCGCAGGACCTTGTGCCGGTCAGCGATATTTCAGGCAGTTCGAGCGTGTTCATTTTTAGAAACTCAGCTAAAGGCTCACCTCAACGGTTCGTTTCCAAGCAGCGAAGCCGAGGCAGCAAAGAGGGCCGTATCGAGAGTACCAGGCGTGTTACCGCCCAGTACGAGACCTTAGCCAAGGTGGCACCGAGACGCGCCCGAGCCGCCGTCGTCGATCCAAACACCGATCCGCGTGTTAAGACCCCGGGTTCAATGCCGCCACAAGACGCCTCCAAGATGTTTACCGGTGTCGGCGAGTATTATATCGATAAAAATGACAGCGAAAACGCGATCAATTTCTTTCGCGAGGCGGTAGATCTGGATTCGAACAACACGATCGCGCCGAAAGGCCTTAGCGAGGCCCTTTCCCTAAAGGGTAACGAACTGCTTGTCAAAGACCAGGCAAAGGCGGCCAGGGAACTCTTCAACGAATCTCTTAAATACAACCCGAACAATGCCGTGGCGTTTTATGGCCTGGCTGAGGTCTTTTCGGACCAGGAGATGGATAAGGAGTCGATCGATAGTTACGAAAGGGCGCTCCAATATGACAAGGACCTGACGGAGATCTACGTTCCGCTTGGCATTCTCTACTATGAGGGCGGCAACATCGCGAAGGCGGATGAATATTTAACGAAAGCAGTTGCAGCAAATGCGAACACCGCCGAAACGCAGTATTTCTTTGGTCTCGTACGATTTGCTCAGAATAAAAACGTCGAGGCCCTTGCTGCTTTCCGAAATGCGGTTCGATTAAAGCCCGACTACGCCGAAGCCCACTATTACCTTGGCGAAGCCCTTGAACGCGACGGTAAGCACGCTGAGGCGGCGGCCGAGTTTGCTAAGGCGGAGTCGCTTAAGAAGAATTATTTCGAGGCCGCGTTGGACCTGGGCTCGGCATACTATCAGCTCGAGCAGTGGCAGGACGCCGCGACCGCCTATGAAAAGGCGACGAGATACAAAAACGACAGCATTCAAGCCTACATCAATCTTGGCGACGCCTATCGTCAGCTAAAGATGTATGAGAAGTCAGAGGGTGCATATAACCTCGCCGCAACCTTTATCGAAAGAGGCGATACGCTGGACCGTGTGGATGCGGCCGATACATACAATAAGATCGGATATGTGATCGCGCAGCAATGTCCGATAAATGCGGCAAAGGGCATTCCGTGCCGCTGGAACGTCGCGACCGCATCGTTGGAAAAGGCCGTTGCTTTGACCCACGATCCGGTAGATTATGCCAATCTCGGCTGGGCATATTACAACGCCGCTCAGAAGGACATTGCCGACCATAAGGACCCAAAGGAAAAGCTTGAAAAGGCACGCGCCAGCCTGCAAAAGGCGACCGGGGCCGACTCTCGCTTCCTTAGCGCGCCGCTCGTCAATTTGGGCCTCGCACTGAATGACCTGCAGGATTTTAGGTCTGCCCAGGACGTCCTGACCAAGGTCGTTGCCAACAAGCCCGACTGGACCTTTGCCCTTAATGCGCTGGGCGTTGCTTACTACGGCAATAAGGACTACAAGAGTGCCGTCGATGTCTTCAAAAAAGCTGTCAACAAAGACGGTAAATACATCGACGCCTGGTACAACCTCGGGATGGCGCAGTATCAGAGCGGCAATGTTGGCGAAGCGAAAAGGGCTTACACTCAGCTTCGTAAGCTTGGCGCCAACGCGGCCGCCGACCGGCTCGATAAAGAGACCGGCGGCGCCATGGCACGGGGATAACTTGTCTGCCTTGATCAAGATCTGCGCGGGCCGCTGCGATCAGCAGCCCGCGCAGACTCGTTTATAAAGGTTACGTTTGAGCAGGCCGGATCATCTCGAAGAGAACGTCCCGCTTGGGCCGCTTACTACACTTGGTGTAGGCGGCCCGGCGCGTTTTTTACTCAATGCCGATTCGGAAGATGCGATCGTTCAGGGCTTTGAGTTTGCGCGATCGCACGACCTCCCGGTATTTGTCCTTGGTGGCGGCAGCAACATCCTGGCGTCGGACCGGGGCTTTGACGGCCTGGTGATACGTGTCGAGCTTCGCGGCATTTCGAGGAATGACGACGGCACGATCACCGCAGCGGCGGGCGAAGGTTGGGATGAGCTTGTAGCTGATCGCGTTGACCAAGGTTTCGCCGGCGTTGAATGTCTTAGCGGCATCCCCGGAACGGTAGGCGGCACGCCAGTTCAGAACGTCGGAGCTTATGGCCAGGAGGTCTCCGAATCGATCGTATCGGTCCGCTGCTTCGACCGCCGCGACTGCCAGATCGTCGATCTCGCGAACAATGAGTGCGGATTTTCCTATCGAACGTCGATCTTTAATACCGCTGAGCGGGATCGGTACGTCGTTGTGACGGTGACTTTTCAGCTCGTGCCAAACGGCATGCCAAAGATCGTGTATCGAGATCTTATCGAACATTTCGCGGGTCGCGAGCCGACGTTGGCGGAAACGCGAGAGGCCGTTCTCGCAATTCGCCGATCAAAATCGATGGTGATCGACCTAGATGACCCGAACCATCGGAGTGCAGGCTCGTTTTTTAAGAATCCGATCGTCTTGCGAGATCAGTTTGAGGTTATCGCGTCACGGTATGGCGGCGAGGTGCCGAGTTTTCCGGCCGGCGAGGGTGCCGTCAAGATACCGGCCGCATGGCTGATCGAGCACGCCGGATTTCATAAAGGCTATGCGATGGGAGCGGCCGGCATTTCGACCAATCACACTCTCGCGATCATCAATCGAGGCGATGCCACCGCCGCCAATATTCTTGCGCTTGCGACTGCGATCCAAACGGCTGTCGGAAACGAATTTAATATCGCCCTCACACCTGAACCGGTGTTTGTCGGTGATCTCTATTGAGCAGGATGTTGCCGCAACGTTCGCGTCAATAAAAAAACGCCCTCAACGGTTGCGGTAACTTCCATTGAGGGCAAATCAGCTTTGCGAATTAATTACAGAGACTTTAAATACTCGACCAGGTCGCTCTTTTCCTGAGCGTTCAGGCCGAGGTTAAAGCAAGTGTCGTAGTGGTTAACCACATCCAGAAGAGCCGGGAATCTTCCGTCGTGAAAGAATCCGCCCTTCTGATGCGTCCATAGCCCACGCAGCGGCGACGTTCGATACCGGTCGTCCGGGGCGCGGCTCGCCTGAAAGTCGTCGACACAGACGTCCGACGCCAAGTGCATGTTCCAGCCGGCCTCGGTACCTTGCGGTTCGACTTGACACCGCTCGCAGTGGGCCCTCCCTCCAAATAGCTCATCACCGCGTTCGGCCGCAGCCGGATCGAAACTGCCGGGCGGCGGAGCCGGAGCCGGGATCGATAGCTGATAGTAATGAAGCGCGGCGAGCTTGGGCGTGATCAGATCGTTCTCGCTGCGAATGTTACCCAGCCCATTCGCAGCGGCAATGGGAAATCTAGTCGCATCGTTAAGCCTCGGATCAAAGAAGTTTCCCTGACCGTGCATCTCGAGATTTGCGACAAAGGCGTTCCAATAGGGAATCGAGCCCCAGCCTGTCCATGTGTGCAGATTTACGCCGGCCAGCCCGAATGCGGGCGGGATGAGCGTCGCGCCGGAAACATTCGTTCCAGTGACGATGCCGTTAGAAACCTGCTGCGGGTTGAATGCCTTACCGTCAAGACTCAGCTCGGCGTCAAACTTTCCGGGCCCCCAACTGTGAAGCACCGCTCTTACCGTGTCCTGCGGGACGCCGAGCAGGTTGCTGAACGGAGTAAGATCGGGGGCAAAGGCAATGATATCGCCGACATTCAGGTCACGATTTGCCCAGCCGTCAAGCCGATGTCCGATGCCCGGTGCAAGCGAGTTATCGACCGTCGAGTGACAGATCGCGCAGGTGATGCCGACCGACTGCAGACTGCCGTTCGGGTTAAAGTATCCCTTGACGCCGACAACAGCGTTGAATTTGAGCAATGCCAGCGTGACGTTTGGGTCGTCAAGATCGACGCGGCCATGCCGAATTTGGTTAACGACGTTTTCCGGTATTGCGTCGACGCCGACTTTTAACCCTTCGGTGAGCGCGGCCCGCGGGCTAAGCCCCGGACCAACGCCGCCGTTCTGGGCGCCTTCGATGGCTTCATGAAGATGAAGCTGGTCGCCCCAAAACGTTTCGTCGCCAAAGGTGTCAAATCTGAATGTCTGCCGGCCGTCGGCAAGCATCGTGTCAGAATTGTTTTCGATGACGCGGTCAAAACCAAAGAGCTGCATGACTTTCGACGCGGCGGGTTTTGCGACAAACAGCAACCCCGCCCCCAGAAACACTGTCACCACAGCGAGCTTTGCATATCTTACAAAGCGAGATCTTTTGTCTGTTTTTTCTCCGGATCGTTTCCCTCTGACGCGGCCTGCGACCACAGGAAGACCACCCTCAGGCTCATTATCCATTTCCCTAAGTCCTCCAAAAATAGATCAGTTTGTGCAAATATCCGGTTTTCGACCTGTAAATCGAAGCTGCTCGTCTATGTGCGATCAAGCCATAAAAGTCGAAAACCTCGTGGGAGTGTTAAATGTCAGAGATTGAAAGTATTATCTACCTTTGGCGAACCGCGACTGTGTCTGCCAGAATACATTTCCCCAATAAATGATGGACTTATTTGACTTATTATGTCAAATCACCTGGTCTTTGAAGCGCGAGACGATCGGTTTTAAGATGTTTAGGGCGTTCGCCGGAACACAGAGAGGACTGCTTCTTCGGTTTGCCCGCCCGATCGGGCCTGTTATTGCTTAAACCCGAATTTGTGCAAAAATCGACTTCTCCCGCGTCTAAAGTGCGGTATAATTTTTTCTCTCCAGAGGTGCATCCTTATGTTTGGCAAGCGTTCAACGGCGGCTTCCGCGATGGCGGCGGGGCTGGTGGTTTCTTTATTGGCACCGTTTGTGAATCTTTTTTCACAGGACCTTGTGGCGACCGAGGACATCGGCGGCGGCTCGAGTGTGTTTGTCTTTCGCGAATCGGCGAAAAAACCGCAGGTCAAGGCGGCCGGCGGCAGCGGCGTTCTTGCGCGTGCAGGACGTGGCGGAGGCCGACGGCACATCGATTCTGCGTACCTCGCCACAAAACGTAAGCACAGCACCGTCGCGAATTCGGGCCCCGCGACCAGGCGCCCGGCGCCGGCGGCGACAAAGATCAGGCTTGCTGAAACGCTTGCAGCAAAGGCCGAGACGCAGATGCAGGCTGGACAAACGGACACGGCGATCGCGACGTATCGCGAGGCGCTCAAGAACAATCCGAAAAACGCGCGCGCAACCGAAGGGCTGAGCGACGCTTTGACAGCTAAGGGGATTGACGCTGCAGGGGACACAAATGCCGATGCGGGCGCCCGATTCCTGGAAGAGGCGGTCAAGCTGGACCCGAAGAATTCGATCGCATTTGCTAAGCTCGGTGAGATCTACACAACTGGCGGTCAGACCGAGCGCGGCATTCAGAATTACGAGACGGCGCTTGCGATCGATCCGACGTTGACGGACCTCTACGTCCCGCTCGGACTCGCGTATATAAAAACTGGCAACATCGCGAAAGCCGAATATTATGCCGGAAAAGCCGATGCGGCTGGTGCCGGATCGGCTGATGCTATGTTCCTTCGCGGAGTCGTTGCTTACAAGCAAAACCAAAATCCCGAAGCTCTGGCGGCCTTTCAGAAGACGCTAGCGGCCGACCCGAATTACTCGTCGGCGAGCTATTACGAGGCGGCGACCTACGACCGTCTCAACCAGGGCAACCAGTCCATCGCGACGTATAAAAAGACCGTCGAACTCGATCCTGAATTCGCCCCAGCGTGGTTTGACCTTGGAGTCGCATACTACAATGCGGCCGACTATAAGGACGCCGCGCCCGCGTATGAACAGGCTGTCAAATACGACCCGAAGAATGCTCTAACGCATGCGAACCTGGCGAGCACATATCGACAGCTCGAGCGGTTTGCCGACGCAAACGCGCAATATGCCCAGGCAGATGCTCTGGGAATGAACAAGAACGCCGACATGTATAACGAATGGGGATACTGCCTCGGGAAAACGGACGAGTGGGACAAATCGACGCTGCGGCTGGTCGCTGCTCGAGACCTCGGACATGAGGCGGCAGACGACTCTAATGTTGGCTGGGCTTATTACAACGCCGGAAACGAGGCCAAAGCGAAGAACGACGACGCGGCAGCTAAAGACAATTACGATAAAGGCCGCGTTGCGCTTGAACAGTCGGTAAAAGAGGATCCGAAGCTTGACGCTGGCTATATGAATCTCGGCTCGACATATAATGCGCTTGGTGAATTTCAGCTCGCGGTCAATGTTTTGAACACGGCGCTGGGGCTTCATCGGGATTGGGTGATCGCAATGAACCAGCTCGGAGTCGGGTATCGCGGCAGTGGTGATCTCAACGCAGCGATCGCTCAGTTTCAACGCGCGACGACGCTGGACGGCAACAATGTGTTCGGTTTATTTCGCCTAGGGGAAGCCTACAACGCAAGCGGCAATAAGAAAGAAGCGAAGAAGGTCCAAGACCGGCTTAAGCGCATCGATCCTAACGTCGCAGCACAGCTCGAAAATGTACTGGCGGGAAAGGCCGTGATCGACGCCGCGCGCCAGATCAAGAAAATAAAAATTCCCGGAATTCCATATTAGATCGGCGTGATCATATTGACACTCCTATCGTAGCGAAGGGCTGGAAAAACCGGCCCTTTCGTCGTTTGAGTCCGTCAGCCTTGAATTGCGACAGATCATGTGCTGAAATGAGCGGCACAAAGCCTCATTGATCTTTAGGCACAGTCATTTACTCGCCGAAGTTATCGTGCGTCGGAACTCCGCGCTAAGCTTCGGCTACGCTAATTTCACTCTATAGCGACGGAGAATCTCTCAAATGAAAAGGAACGGTACCAAATCGGATAAAAACGACAGAGCGAACGTGACCGATCGAAGGACATTTATCGGGCGGCTTGGTTTGACCGCGGCGGGCGCTACGATCGCCGCGATGCCATTTACTGAGGGCAAGGCCTTCGAAACCGAAGCGGCTGGAAACAGTAATTCCTCCGGGCGAATGAATGATTGCTTCGCGTATCGACGCGACGCTGCCATCGATGGTCGAGTAAACGTCGGTAAGCAATCAGGGAATGGAGATCTCATCCGATACACGGACTACAGCGGGATGTATAGCAAGGGATTGCCGCATGACGCACTCGGTATTCCGAATGCAGCGGCGGCCGAAAGCCTGATCCGCGCATTTCAATCGGGAAAGCACAGCGATTTTGAATCGATCATTGTCGGAACACCGGGCGGCGGGCCGAACTCAAAGTTGAATGGCCCCCAGGTCGCGCTTGCTTTCGACCTGCAGGGGATCGATTCGCACGCGACGATCATACCGGCAGCACCGACGGTCGCAAGCGCCCAGACGGCCGCCGAGCAGGTCGAGCATTATTGGGGATCGTTAATTGTCGACGTTCCTTTTGCCGATTACGCCACGCACCCGCTGGTCGGTGAGGCAGTCGCCGATCTGAACAACATGTCTTATGTCGCGAGCGCGGCCAATAAAGAATTTCCATCGCCGATAACGCGGCAAAATCTTTTTCGCGGGCGTTTGTTAGCGGGTGACGGGAATGTGAAGGGACCATATGTGTCGCAATTTATGGTGCAGCCGACATATTACGGTGTGCAGTTTCTCAACCAGCGATATAAGACTTGTCTGCCCGATGGCGGCGGCGGCGCCAACTATATGACGAGCGTCGCTGAGTATCAGATGG
>DASXPW010000370.1:0-3348 GCA_036493385.1 Pyrinomonadaceae bacterium | reverse complement strand
CTTTAATGCTTCGTCAATACTCATTCGTGGACAACACGCGCCGGAACGCCCGCGACGACCGCACCGTCAGGAACATCGTGCGTGACAACGGCTCCCGCGCCGACGAGAGCATTTTCACCAATGACGACGCCGGCGATGATGGTCGCGTTTGAGCCAATGCTGGCGCCGCGTTTTACAAACGTCGGGACGACCTGCCAATCGGTTTCGGATTGCGGCGAACCGTCCGGATTGGTCGCTCGCGGAAATTTGTCGTTAGTGAACATCACGCCGTGGCCGATAAAAACGTTGTCCTCGACGGTCACGCCCTCGCAGAGAAATGAGTGGCTGGATATCTTGCACCGGCGGCCGATCACGACGCCTTTTTGTATCTCGACAAACGCGCCGATCCGTGACTCGTCGCCGATCTCGCAGCCATAGGCGTTGACGAACGAATAGATCTTTACATCGCGGCCAAGCTTTACGTTACTGAGCCGTATGAAATTTTCGCGGAGATATTTTTCGCTGAAGACAGTCGACATTCTAAAGTTCAACGAGGCGGCCGCGGTTTTTTACCGAGACGGCGGATGCTTCTAACACTCGGACGACATTCAGACCCGCCTGGCCGTCGGTTATCGGCGTTTTGTTGTTAAGGACGCAATCGAGAAAATGCCGCGTGGCAACGGCGAGAGCCTCCTTCTGATCCAACTTCGGCGAGAGCATATCGCCGGTGCGGTATTGAACCAGCGTATTATAAACGCCTTCACGGCTGGTGACGTCGATGCCTTTGTCATAGATCTTTACCTTTTCGCTGGTTTCTGTGTCGTCGTAGATGATCATCGATCTGGTCCCGCCGATCAGCGTCTTGCGGATCTTCATCGGCGCGAGCCAGTTGACGTGAAAATGCGCGATCAGGTTGTTGCTGAATTCGAGCGTCAGGTAAGCGATGTCTTCCAGCTCGTTTCCGATGTGACAACTACCGGTGGCCGAGACGGCGACGGGTTTTTCGGTAAGCAGAAAATCCATTATCGAGAGATCGTGCGGGGCCAGGTCCCAGATCACATTAACGTCGTGCTGAAAGAGACCGAGATTTATACGCACCGAATCGAAATAATAGATATCGCCGAGCCGGCCGGACTCGACGATCTCCTTCATTTTGCAGACGGCACCGGTGTAGACAAATGTGTGATCGACAAAGAGCGTCACCTGCTTTTTTGCCGCAAGCTCGATCAGCTTTTCGCCCTCGGCGACGCTGGCCGTCATCGGTTTTTCGATAAAGCAATGCTTGCCGGCCTCGATCGAGCGGCGGGCGATATCAAAATGCGTCGAAACCGGCGTCGCGATAGCGACGGCCGCGACTTGCGGGTTTGCGATCGCGTCGCCTTCATCCGAGCACGTCTCGATGCCGGGAAACAGCTTGCGCATTTTTACGAGGCGGTCGGCGTCGCGGTCGCACGCGATGACGCCGTCGACCCCGTCCAATGCGGCAAAATTTCTGATCAGGTTCGGGCCCCAATAGCCGGCTCCGATAACGGCGACTTTCATGTTTTGAACGTCAAAAGAAGCCAACTAAAGTTGGAACTCAAAACGCGTCAGTGCCCTCCCTTGGCAAGCAGCATCACCGGCAGCGTGCGAAAGATTATCCGCAGATCAAAGAGCGGCGACATATTGTCGATATAGAAAAGGTCGAGAATGACCATGTCGTTGAAATCGACGGCGCTGCGGCCGGCGACCTGCCAGAGGCCAGTGCAGCCGGGAATGACCGAAAGCCGGCGGCGATGCCACTGCTGATAATTGTCAAGCTCGTAGGGCAAACACGGCCGCGGCCCGACGAGACTCATGTCGCCTTTCAGGACGTTAACAAGCTGCGGCAGTTCGTCGAGGCTCGTCCGTCGCAGAAATCGCCCGATCGGCGTCACGCGCGGATCGTTCGTTATCTTCTTGACGCCGTCACCACCTGCGGACCGGATAAAGTCGGTGACAAACTCGCGATGAGCTGCATCGTCGAAACCAAGATACATCGTTCGAAATTTATAAAACTTGAACGGCAGGCAGTCTTTTCCGACACGCGTGTGCGTGTAGAAAACCGGGCCCTTTGACGTGAGCTTTATCAGCAACCCGATCACCACAAACGGAATTAAAAGAACGACGAAACCGACAGCCGTAAAAACAACGTCGAAAACGCGCTTATAAATGTTAAAGAGCGTGTTGTCGTAGTTTTGTGGCATCTTGACGATCGGGATGCCGAGATACTCTTCGAGCAAGACCTTTTCCGGAATGATGTTGTATAGCTCGGACACGAGCCGCACATTTGCACGCGTCGCCTGTGCCTGGTCGACGATCTCGAGCAAGGACGCGTGACTGACATCGCTCTCGGCGATGATGACCTCGTCGATCTCGTTTTCGTTGACGAGCCGATCGAGATCGCCGAGCGCGCCCAGGTTGTTGAGGTCCTCGAAAACACGCTCGCCGGCGGGCACCTCGTCATTTACAAAACCGACAACCTCGAATCCGTGGCGGTCGTCATAGGCGATCTGCGCAGCGACCATTTTCGCTGTGCGGTCCTTGCCGATGATCAGCACTTTGCGCCGCAATATTTTTTTTTGCGATGCAAGGGCAAACAGCCTGCGAAAAACGGCGATCCGAAAAATGCTGATCGCAAGAAATGCGAGGACGACAAAAAGGCCGATCACCAGACGCGAATCGACAAAATCGAGCCGCTTCAAAAGAAATGTAATGACGATCAGACCGATCAGCCCATAAATCAGCGATCTGGCGATGGCGATCAACTGCTCGCCAAACGCCATGAAGAGGTTGAGCTTGTAAAGATTTACGTGCTGAAAAATGACGATCCAGACGACCGAGTAAACGACGATCAATGCCGCTTGTGTGCGCACCAACGGGCGTGACAACAGATCGACCAGCGGAACACCCCAGAAACGGATGAGTATCGCCGCGACCCAGGCCCCAAGTAAAAAAACGTAATCGCAGAGGGCGAGAATGAATTTGTACTTCGGATATTGCTTGAACATCAGGCCTCGCTCACGAACGAGTTTATCTGCTCTATTACAAATCTTTCGACCCGGTCGGTGATGTTCTCGCGGTCGTTTTCGGGTTTATCTTGCCGCACGAGTTTTATCCTGTTAGCGTCGGACGCGTCACGAATGAATTTTATGCGCCCGTCACGCTCCATCTGCGCGTCGATCGAGCCGAGCTTGCCCGAAAAAATACTGTAAACCGGTACACCCAGAAGAGCTGCTTCCCTGTTCATCGTACCACCGCCCGAGATCATCAGATCGGCCGCGTTGGCAAGGTCGAGACCATTCACCGCGCGGTCTAGTACGATAAGTCGTTCCTTTGAGTACTGACCTC
>DASXPW010000369.1:0-10061 GCA_036493385.1 Pyrinomonadaceae bacterium | reverse complement strand
GCCTTGCGACATCAAAAACTTAAAACGCTTGTTCGTATTCTCGGGCGACGAAAAACCGGCAAACTGGCGCATCGTCCAGAGCTTGCCCCGATAACCTGTCGGGTGAATGCCTCGCTTGTAAGGATATTCGCCGGGGAAACCGACATCGATGCCTTCCGCATCGGCCTCGGTGTACAGCCGATCGACCGGTTCGAGCGACACGCCTTCGAAGGCGGATCGTCGCTCCGGAGTTTTTTCGAGGACCTTAGCGAGCGTTTCGTCTTCCCAGCGCTCCTTTTCAACTTCGGCTTGGCTAACTGATTCCTTGATCTCGCGGGTCATAAATAAATTTAATATCGCTAAAACTAAACTTCGATTTTAACATAGATCAGCGGTCAGCCGCCTCGTCCATCCAGGCCCGCAGGGCGGTTATTTCGCGCTCGATCGTGCGTGAAGCCGCATATAACGTAAGAGCGAGCAGAACGATCAGGAATGGAATAACGAACATCGCCGACCGAAGTCCTGCGGCTTTAAAAGGCTCAAGATTCGCGGCTGTAAAATCTAGAACGCCGGCTGCCGCCGCCGCGTGTCGCGTGAACATATCGCTCAACAAGCCCGTCACGTACGGGCCGAATGAACCGCCGAGAAGATAAAACGCCATGAAATAAACAGCCATCGCCGTACCGCGAAGTCCTGGCTCGACGATGTCATGTATCGCAGGATAGACGCATACGTAATAGAAATACATCAACATGCAGCCGACACCCATCAACATTGCGAACGGCAAAAGCTCGCCAGCTCTCAGCGTCAGCGCCCCGTAAAATAGCGGAGCCGCTACCACCACTGCGACCGCCGAAACCAGCATGCGGCCGTTTTGCCATTTCGTCATGCTCTTGTCGCCGACGTAGCCACCGATCAGGAGGCCCAAGCTGCACATTATCCCGAAGATGAAGGTTGAAATATAATT
The DNA here is from genome assembly GCA_036493385.1 of Pyrinomonadaceae bacterium. Classification (GTDB taxonomy): domain Bacteria; phylum Acidobacteriota; class Blastocatellia; order Pyrinomonadales; family Pyrinomonadaceae; genus OLB17. Next base: position 9,115 of record DASXPW010000369.1, on the reverse strand, counting down.
CGCGATCGCAATGTCCGTTTTGTGAAACCGCATCAGATACGGCGTCAGAAAAGACGAGATCGCGTACATATTGAAGTTGTGAAAAATGCCCGACAGGATGATCAGCAGCATCGTCGGCGACCGGAGGATCCGCGCATATGGCGAGCCCGGTCGCCGTCGCGACGCGATCTGCTGTGATTCCGCTTCGCCGCGGACCGGCTCTCTAATAAACAGCACGGCTATTGCGACGACAATGCCCGGCAATCCGGCGACCAGAAACGCCGCGCGCCAGCCGTACGCCTTTGTGACGGCGCCGCTTATTGCGTAACTCAACGCAATGCCGATCGGCAGTCCGAGCATAAATACGGACATCGCCCGGGCCCGCCAATTTGGCGGAAACAGATCGCCGATGATCGATGTCGCCGCCGGCGCACACGCGGCCTCGCCAACGCCGACGCCCAGACGCATTGTAAATAGTTGCCCGAAATTTCGCGCGAGACCTGACGCGGCGGTGACAAGCGACCAAACGAAAACGCCGACAGCCAGAATGCGTTTCCGGCTAAATTTATCGGAAAATCGGCCAAACGGGATGCCGATCACTGCGTACAGTAGAGTAAATGCGGTGCCGAGCAGGCCTAGCGATGCATCGCTGAGATCGAATTCCTTTCTGATGGGCTCACCAATCGCGCCCAAAATCTGTCGATCGAAAAAATTCAGCGTATTGATCGCAAAGAGCAGGATCAGTGCGTACCAAACGGCGGTTCGTGATGATTTCATTCGACCAATTGACTAATATTCTTTCCGAGTGAGGTCCTGTTTCAACGTGCGGTCCTCGCCGTAATTGATATCGTCGATCAGCCACGTGCGGCCGTGTCGAACCAGCCCGATCGCGTAAGTCGGGGCATCGGTGTCCTTGCAGGGTTTTGGAAAGGGAAAGGAAGCCGTCACGACCGCGCGGTCGCCCATGACATCTGCCGGTTTGACCACGACCGTTCTATGAAGGTTTCGACGGCCTGCCTTGCACGTTTCGTCGATCGGCTGAAAGGGAAGTCCATCACCAAAATACGGCTTGTCAGTCGGATTCCTTTTTATATAAGCAGCCTCGCGCTTTAGCTCATAAAGAAAGAGACCGTAGAGCTCCTTCGAAAACCATTGTTTCCGCGCGTCAACGTTTCGGCGGTTAAATATCTGCGAATGCGAGTGGTCAAATTGATAAAAGGCCTTCACCCTCGCCGCGGGTGATTGAGCCTCGGCCGAAGACGCAAAGCAGACGAAGAGCACGAGTACCGGGGTGAACAGAATTCTCATAGTTTTCGGATCAGGCGCAGCCGGCAGAAAGGCATTGCAAAAAACGGAAGCTGTGCCTATTATTACAAGAATGAAAATCAGGAACGCTGTCGCGAGTTTAGCACTCTTCCTGTTTCCTGTAATCCTCGCGTCCTGCGGCAGTCAATCGAATACAAATTCGCAAAATACCGCCGCTGCAAACAGTAACGCGGCCAACTCGAATGTTGCTAAGACAAACGTTGAAGAGCTCGGCATGCTCATCAACGTTCCGTACGAGAGCGAAGAGGCGTTTTGGAAGGACGACACCGGTCATAAAAAGCTGATCGCCGTCCTGCGCTTTGCTCAGCCCGAAGCAAATCGCCTGATCGCTGACGCCGAGAAGATCCGTCCGGCACAACAAACGAGCATCCCATCCCAATCGTGGTTCCCGCCTGAGCTGATCGCGCAAGGTGACCTCAGCGGTGACGATACCCTCAACGGCAAAGCATACGCCGCGAATGCGTTCTTTCAGGACCCATATAACGACGGCCGCATCACGCGCATTGAGGACACCGATTATTTTGTCTTAGAACTCTCGGCCAAATAGCTTTCAGCACTCTCATAACGTTTCAGCTTTCTATAAAGCGTCGACAGATCGACGCCGAGGATCGCGGCCGCCTTTGTCTTGTCGCCGTCCGACGATCGCATTACGTCGGCGATATATCGCCGCTCAATTTCCTCAAGCGTCATCTGCCCGCTTTCCGTCTCACCGTTCAATGCGTCGGCGTTCGAGGCTCGAATCTTCTGCGGCAGGCTGTCGAGGCCGATCTCGGCGTCGCTTAAAATGAACGCACGCTCGACTGCGTTTTCCAGCTCGCGCACATTGCCCGGCCAGTTGTACGTGTTTAAGATCGCCATGGCCACGGCCGAAACAGATCTCGGCTCCGCGTTTTGGCTGCGGGCGACCTTTGCGACAAAATGCTTAACGAGCAGCGGAATATCATCGCGCCTCTCGCGCAGCGCCGGCACCTTGATCTCGACGACGTTTAGCCGGTAGAAAAGATCTTCGCGAAAACGCCCCGCTTCGACCTCTGCTTCGAGATCTTTGTGTGTCGCAGCAATGATCCGTGCGTCGAAGCGTTGCGGCGCCGTCGCTCCGATCGGCGTCACCTCGTGCTCTTGCAGAGCGCGAAGCAGCTTCACCTGCAACGACAGCGGCATGTCGCCGATCTCATCCAAGAACAGCGTTCCGCCCTCGACCGAACGCAGCAGGCCGCGTTTGTCCGCCGTCGCGCCCGTAAACGAGCCGCGCACATGCCCAAATAGCTCGCTTTCTAACAGCGACTCGGGCAGGGCTCCGCAGTTTACCGCCAGAAACGGTTTGTCAGCACGCGGGCTGCCGTTATGGATAGCCCGTGCGACAAGCTCCTTCCCTGTGCCGGTCTCGCCCAGCACGAGCACGCTTGCGTTCGTCGCGGCAACTTTCCCGATCAGGTCAAAAACGCCCTGCATCGCCTCGCTTGAGCCGATCATGTCTTTGGCCCGGTATGTCTGCCTGAGTTCGCGCCGCAGCAGCCGATTTTCATTAAAAAGCTCTCTCTGCGTGATCGCGTTCTTGACCGTCTGCAGCAGATCTTCGTTTACAAAGGGCTTGGTAATGTAGTCATATGCGCCTTTTCTTAGAGCGGCGACCGCCGTATCGACCGACGAATACGCCGTCATTATAATGACCACCGCTTCGCTGTCGATGGCCTTGATCTGATCTAGCAGATCGAGCCCGTCGCGGCCAGCCATTTTTATATCGGTGAGCGTCGCCGCAATGTCATTCGCGGCAAATATCTCGATCGCCGTTTCGGCGCTGTCGGCTGTAAAAGCGGTGTAGCCGGCCTTGCTGATAAGCTCGCGCAGGATGTTTCGCATCAGCTCTTCATCCTCGACGATGAGCATGTTCGAATCGGCCATATTTACGGGGTTTCCATCAAAAGCATCTAGTCTAGCACACGGCTTTAACCTTTTATTGCTTTCGTGTTAGCATCAATTTCAAAGAGCTCTCTCGGTTCGTTTTAAATCTGCAATAACCCGGATGCCGCACGCCAGACTCATTATTTTCGTGCTCGCGGCCTGCCTATTTCCGGCCCTGTCATTCGCTCAGCAAACCAATCCGGTCGATCGCCAGGTCGCCAATCCGATCACCGATACGCCAAACGTAAATCCGATCTCGGCCGAGCAAAATATTGCCGCACCCAAACAACAGCGCCCGTCGGTCGAGCCCGAAGGCGGAGGCGGCGAGGTCGTCGTCTATTCGGAAAAAAACTCGGTCGAGGGTAAGGAAGGTCAACGCGTCATCACGCACCAGGGAAATGTCGATGTTCACTACGGCATCTATCGCCTGCAGGCTGACAAGATCACGATCTACGAAGCCGAAAACAAAATGGTCGCCGAGGGCAGCGTCGTTTTTGATCAGGGAAACGATCAACGCATAACCGGCGCTCGCGGCGTTTGGAATTACAAAACCAAGCTCGGATATTTCGAAGACTCGACCGGGTTCACAAACCAAACCAACGATGGCACTGTCATTTATTTTACGGCCGAGCGCGTCGAGCGCGTTTCGCTCGACGAGGTCGTCGTCATCAAAGGAAAATTCACCGCCTGCGAAGAAGCCGTGCCGAAATGGTCGTTCACGGCCGACGTGGCCCGCATCCGCACGCACGACCGATTAAAGCTAAAGAATGCGAAGTTCAGGATCAAGGACATTCCCGTTCTTCCGCTGCCCTATGCGTCTATTCCGATCAAGGAGCAGGACCGCGCGTCAGGATTTCTGACGCCGACCATCGGATATTCCCGTGATAAAGGCGCGCGAATCTCGACCGCTTATTTTCAGACGCTCGGCCGCTCGGCGGACGCGACCATCAGGACCGATCTTTACACGTCGCGCGGCATCGGGTACGGCATCGATGTTCGCACCCGCGCAAACTCGCGTTCGTATTTTAATTTCGGGTTTTACGCCGTCAAGGACCGCATCTTTGGCCCAAAGGCCGACGCCGCGCATCCCGACCAGGGCGGCTCGATCGTCTTTGCCGAGGGCGTGCAATATTTCCCAAATGGCTTTACGGCGGCCGTCGACGTTCGGCTGACATCGAGCCTCGCGTTTCGGCAGGCGTTCTCGGACGGCATTCAGCAGATCATTTCGCCGATAGAGGTCTCGCAGGCCTTCGTCAATAAGAGCTGGGACAACTACTCGCTCGATCTACTCGCACGATCGCAGGTCATCTCGATACCCAATGTCCGCGTCAAAACGTCAAATCTGCCCAGCGTTAATTTTGAAAAGCGTCCGTCGTCGCTTTCTTTTCTGAAAGGAATTTATTTCGGCTTTAAGACGAGCCTTGAGGGCGTTTCCCGCCGGGAAGAGGTCGACGACGTCGCGCTCTATCGCCAGCAGACGGGCAGCGACCCGGTCGTGACGCCGGTGCTCGGCCAACGACTTGATATCTGGCCGGAATTTCTCGCGCCGCTGCACACGAAATATTTCAACCTTACCGCGACGGTGACCGGCCGCGTCACATATTACTCAGACTCTTTCAACAACCTCCGCCAGGTCGTCAGCACCGATGTTGTTCGCAAATACGGCTCCATCGAGCTGGACCTGCGGCCCGTCGCGCTGGCCCGAAATTTTTACGGCAAGAGCGGTAAATTCCGCTTTCGCCATGTCATCGAGCCGTATGTTACCTATCGCTATATCAACGGCATAGGCAATTTTCAAAACATAATTCGCTACGACGAGAACGACACCGTCACCGACACGAATGAGATCGAATTTGGCGTCGCCAACCGCATCTACACGCGTCGCTATGCCGAGGCCGTGACCAAGGACGCGCAAAAGGAGCTTCTCGCGACGCCGCCCGACCAGCGCGAGCCGCTATCGGCGCAGCCCTACGAGCTTTTCAGTCTTACCGTGCGCGGAAAATATTTTTTTGACAAGACATTCGGCGGTGCATTGATACCGGGCGAGCGAAACGAGATCGCGCCGATCACCGCTCTGACGTTCTACACCTTTGGCGGCGTGCCGCGGCGGTTCTCGCCGATAAATGTCGACGCGACATATCGACCGCAGCACACTATTTTTGTAAACACACGGATGGATGTCGGCGTGCAGGGCGACGGCCTTCGCGACATCTCGGCGACAGTCGGCTACGACACGCACAATTTCAAATTCTTCCAGACGTTTTATTACACGCGGGCCGTGACGCTGATCCCGTCGCTGCACCAGTACTGCACGCCGCCTGACGGGACCGGCGTTCCCGCCACCTCAGCAGATGGCGTTCCGACCGCTCCGACCGATCCGGACGCACCTTGCAAAGAGGCCGGCACACTGCGCGGCTCGCAATGGAGCCCGAGCTTTTTTATCGGCAATCGCGACCGCGGCTGGTATACGGGCGCATCGGTTTTCTTTGATTTTGAAAATCGCCGCGCCGCCGACCAATCGCCACTCATCAGCTCGCTCTACACGCTCGGCTACGCCTTCGACTGCTGCTCTATGGCCGTTCAGTATTACACCTTCAACGTTGGCGTCCGCCACGAAAACCGCCTCGTTTTCAGCTTCCGCCTAAACGGCATCGGCTCCTTCGGCACCGAACAATACGGCCAGGGACTGAGATAGTCCATGGCCGTCGAGAGCCCGACTCTGGCCGAAAAATTCGGAGGTTGTCACGTGCCTCGCTGCGGTTTAATTTGATCGGCTACTTACAGTTGCCAGCTATCTTGTAACCCGCCGCTCGTGCTTCCTGTTCGGTGTCAAAGGTAACGACGTTTGCCGCCGAGATCTTGTCATAATCCGGACAACCCGGCAGATGATAGACCTTTGACGCTTTGTTGCCCTTGATCTTTTTGTCGCCCGCAACAGTCGGAGCCGCCGAATTCGATTTCGACGTGTTAGAGATGGTCGACGCATTTGCTTTTGAATTCGAGGCCGAATTTGTCGACATATTTGCCGGCTTGTTCGACATTGCGTTTGAGGAACTATTTACCGAATTGCTCGGCATCGACAAATTGCTGTTCGTCATGTTGCTGTTCGAAATGTTTGTCAGAGGACGATTCGTGTTGTTTGTCGGCGCTCCGCCGCACGCAAAACTCAGGATCGCTATCGCTAAAACAATTAGTACTCGCATAAAAGAAATGTACCTCGCTTAATTTACCCAAAAAACCTTGTTCTGATGGGAACGGGCGCAAGTATATTCCGAAGACGGTCCAAGTCAAGGTAGGACGCTGGCCAGCTACAGGTTCCTTAGCGTCGCCGACAGGAATGAGCGACAACCGTCGGGAATTCAAGCTTGGTCGCCGACCTATAACCGATTCGCTCTTATCAATTTTGCCTTTCACCTGACCGCGGAGCAGCTTTCACAGCCGGCTGTCAGCATCGACATTTCTCTGTATCTCGTCGCGGGTCTTAACACAGGGCAGTACAAACCCGTCGGACGAAACGGAGGAGCGACGGTGAATGCGAACGTGGAATAGTCGAAGCCGAGAGTTTTTTGAACGCGGATTGAGCCGTTCGGGCGGATTCTTCTGATCAGACTATCAGTCAAATCTGCCCAATCCGCCTGATCCGCGTTCAAGATCTTAATTGGTCGAGAACTTTCTCGTGGATTCCCCCAAAGCCGCCGTTGGACATAATTGCAACGACGTCACCTTCGCGAAGTTCGGGAGCGAGGTGTTCGACGATAGCGTCGGCATCGGCGAATGAGTGGGCCGGTTTGCCCTGCATCTCGACATCTTTTACAAGCTCATCGACGTCCAAAACTTTGCCGAGTTCCGAAGCTTTCGACGTGTTATAGACGCCGGCGATGATGACGTAATCCGCGTAGGAAAATGCCTTGCCGTACGGCTCCTGAAAAACCGCCAGACGCGACGACCATGAACGCGGCTCAAAGACGGCGATGAGGCGATGGCCGTCGTATTTCATCCGCAAAGCTTTGAGCGTCTCTTCGACCGCAGTCGGATGATGCGCGAAATCGTCGATGACGGTTACGCCGCGCTCGATGCCGCGAACTTCCATACGTCGTTTGACGGATTTGAAGCTGTTAAAGGCTTCCTGAATTTTTTCGCGGCTGACGCCCCACGCGTCCGCGGCGATGATAACGGCAAGGCAGTTCCGCACATTGAATTCGCCAATAAGCTGGGTCTCAAATTCGCCCCAATTGTTTCCGTCCTTGAAAACTGTGAATCGCGTTGTATCACCCGTAAAATCGATGTAACGCGCCTGCCATTTTGCATCGTCCGCGAGGCCAAATGTCTCTACGGTCGCAAACAATCTCCCTTCCATTTCGGCCAAAACTTCGCGGACGACAGGCGAGTCGATGCCTGCGATGACGCGGCCGTTTGAAGGCACAAGATTCATCAGACGCGAAAATTCCCATTTGATGGCCTCGATGTCGTCATAAATATCCGCGTGGTCAAATTCGATATTGTTGACGATAGCGATCTCGGGAAGGTAGTGCATGAATTTGGGCTTTTTGTCGAAATAGGCCGTGTCATACTCATCGCCCTCGATGATGAAATAGTCACTGTCAGTTACGCGAAAGCTCGCGCCGAAATTTTGCACGACGCCGCCGACCAGAAAGCTCGGGTTGAGGCCGCCAACCTCTGCGATCCACGTCGCGATGCTTGTTGTTGTCGTCTTGCCATGCGTGCCGGCAACAACGAGAGAGCGCCGGCCGCGGATAAATTCTTCTTTAACGACCTCGGCCTGAGAGCGGTAAAGCAGCTTGCGGTTCAAAGCTTCTTCCAGCTCAGGATTTCCGCGCGAGATCGTGTTGCCGACGATAATGTAATCGGCCCCGATCCTCGCGTTCTTCGGCGCATAGCCGAGCATTATCTCGATGCCAAGAGCCTCCAGCTGTGTCGACATCGGCGGATAGACGTTTTGGTCCGAGCCGGTCACCTTGTGCCCGCGCGCCTGCAGCATCCCGGCAAGCGACGCCATCGCCGTCCCGCAAATTCCGATGAGGTGATAGTGCATAGGATCGAGGGGAAAACTCCGCGTTCGTGGCAAAGGCTCGGCGTCCTCCGCATTAACGAGATCTCGTAACGCAGAGAACACAGGGAGCGCGGAGAAATGCTAAGAAAGCACCGACTTCAGTTTCTCCATCGACCCGTCTAAAACTGCGTCTTCGCGGGCGATGCAGATGCGGACGTAGGCGTCCCAGTCGTCGCTGTTCGCAAAGGCCGCTCCGGGAGTCAACCCGACGCCGGCTTTTTGCATAAGCATTTCGTTAAACGCGATCGCGTCGTCGAAATCGCGCGGTATCCGGGCCCAGATATAAAATGCCGAGCCGGAATCGTATAGCTCGAAGCCGAGATCGGTCAGCCCTTCGCTGAAGCGCCGCCGCTTGGCGTCAAATTTGTCGCGAAGGTCCGAGTAGTAATTTTCGCGCGACATCAGCGTCCGAGACAGCGCGGCCTGCAGCGGCGTCGCCGGGCAAACATAGATCACGTTTGCGGCGGCATTGAGCGGCGCGATCAGATCGCCGCGGCCATATGCGTAACCAAGCCGCCAGCCCGAGATGTTCCACGATTTTGAGAACGAATTTACGGTGATCGTCCGGTCCCACATGCCCGGCAAAGTCGCGATCGGGATGTGCGGGTTTTCGCCCGTGACATAGTGCTCGTACACCTCGTCCGATATGACGAGCAGGTCAAGCTCTTGCGCGACATCGGCGATGGCCTGCAGCTCGTCATGAGTCATGACTTTTCCCGTCGGGTTCGCCGGCGTGCAGACGATGATGGCTTTTAGCGGATAGTCGGTCCGCGAGAGCAGTTGCTTGCAGCGGGCCAGCAGCGCGTCCTTTTCAAACTTTAAGTTTTCGTCCAGCTC
>DASXPW010000368.1:0-5455 GCA_036493385.1 Pyrinomonadaceae bacterium | reverse complement strand
CTTAGATATATCGTAACCGCCATCGCTTTTTCCGTCTTTGCATCTTTGCATCTTTGCGCGAAATTGTTCTTTCGCTCGCAAAGACGCAAAGATGCAAAGCAAAACTTAAAGTGTATAAGCCTTCACACAGCAGATCTCCGGCAGCGAGCCTTCGATCATCTTCCACGAGTCGCCGTCGTCCATCGAGCCAAACAGCTTTCCGTTCTTTGTTCCAAAAAAGATGGTGTTGCCAGTCGACGAGACCGCGTCGCGAAGGATGACTTCGAACGCATGCTTTTGCGGCAGACCTTTCGTCAGCGGTTCCCAGTTCTTGCCATCGTCGCGAGTGCGATAAACTCGAAGCTTGCCTTCGGGTGTAAAACGCTCGGCGTCCTTTTGCAGCGGCACGATAAAGGCCGAGCCGTTATCGCTGACAGTCAGACCAAAGCCGAAATTTGACGGCAGGCCGTTCTCGATCTCTTTCCAGGTCGTCGCTCCGTCGGTGCTCTTATAAACGCCGTGATGGTTCTGCAAAAAGAAAAGATTTTTCTTTTTCGGATGTCGGGCGATCTTATGCACGCATTGACCGAACTCCGGATATTGGTTCGGCATGAAATAGGCTTTTACGCCGGTGTTCGAGGCCTGCCATTTCTGGCCGCGGTCGGCTGATTGATAAACGCCGCCGGTCGAGATAGCGATCTTAATATCGTCGGGGTTTTTCGCGTCCGTCACGATCGTGTGCAGGCACAAACCGCCGAAACCAGGGTTCCATTTTTTGCGATGCGGATGACTCCAGAGGCCCTTGTTCAACTGAAACGTCTTGCCGCCATCGCGCGACTCAAACAGCGCCGCAGGCGCAACTCCGACATACAGCGTGTCAGCGTCGGCGCCCGGAGCGATCTGCCAGATATTTTCGAGGGATTTTTTGGTCGGCTTGGGCATCTTGATGCGCATCTTTTCCGGCGCGTCCCATGTCGCGCCCATGTCGGCGCTCTTGCATAGCTCCGCGCCAAAATGCCAGCTCGTCGGCGCCGCCCACATCTCGCCCGCGCCCTTTCGCTGATCGAAAAAGGCTGAGAACACCGCGCGTCCCGGAAAGTGCGGCCCATCCAGCGACCATTTGCCGTCCGCTTCGTTTCTTAACAGGAACAGCCCCTTTGCCGTTCCGACCATCAGTAGGGTGTTGTTATCTGCCATAGTTTTTTAATTGGCCGCAGAGCGTCGCGGAGAACGCGATAGATCAATTATCATAATTTCCCGATCCGCGTTATCAGCGCAGATCCGCGGCAAATTCCCTAAAACCAACTGCTTTTCTTTTTCGAGCCGCCGCCGAGAATGCTGCCCAGCACACCGCGGACGATCTGCGTGCCTATTGAGCGGCCGATCGAGCTGCTTGCCGAACGCGCGACCGATTTTCCGATCGACTCCCAAACCGAATCCGGAGCGCGTGCGGCGGCGCGAGTCGCTTTGTCGGCATCGACCTGCTGTTTAGCGGCCTCGACTTGGGCGTCGGCTTGTTGCTGCGCGGCTGCCTTCTCCTGCGCCTTCTGCTGCAACAATTCGAACGCCGATTCACGATCGACCGCCTTATCGTAAATCCCGGCGACCAGCGACGTGCTCATAAGCTGTTGCCGCTGCTCGGGCGTGATCGACCCGATGTGCCCAACCGGCGGCACGACAAACGCGCGGTCGACCATCGTCGGCACGCCCTTATCATCGAGTAGCGAGATCAGCACCTCACCCACGCCGAGTTCGGTGATCGCTTTTTCGGTATCAACCTTTGGATTTTCGCGAAAGGTCGTCGCAGCGACCTTGACCGCTTTTTGTTCCTGAGGCGTGTAAGCGCGAAGTGCATGTTGAACGCGATTGCCCAATTGAGCAAGGACCTTTTCCGGAATGTCCGCCGGATTTTGCGTCACGAAATAAACGCCCACGCCTTTCGAACGGATGAGCCGCACGACCTGCTCGACCTTTTCGACCAATGCAGTCGGCGCGTCAGTAAACAAAAGATGCGCTTCGTCAAAAAAGAAGACCAGCTTTGGTTTTTCAAGATCGCCGGCTTCAGGCAAATTTTCGAAAAGCTCTGAGAGCAGCCACAGCAAAAAGGTTGAATAGACCTTTGGCGAGTTGATCAGTTGATCTGCCGCAAGCAAATTCAGCACGCCTTTACCGCCGATGGTCTGCATAAAATCATCTAGCTTTACAGCCGGTTCGCCGAAAAAGTCCTCCGCGCCCTGCTGGTCCATCTGCAGCAGACCGCGCTGTATCGCACCGACAGATGCCTTGGAAACATTGCCATACTGCGTTGTCAGCTCGTCCGCATTCTCGCCGACAAATTGCAGCAGCGACGTCAGGTCTTTCAGATCGAGCAACAAAAGGCCGTTGTCATCAGCATACTTGAACGCGAGTGCGAGCACCCCTTCCTGCGTGTCGTTTAGCTCGAGCATACGCGACAAGAGCAGCGGCCCCATTTCCGAAACGGTCGCACGCAGCGGGCTGCCCTGCTTGCCGAAAACATCCCAAAGTGTCACAGGAAACGCCTGCAATTGCGGCTCGATCCCGAGCTGCTTGTTCCGATCGTCTATTTTCGCGTTGCCGCCGCCCGCCTGACTGACGCCGGTCAGATCGCCCTTTATATCGGCCATGAAGACCGGCACGCCGCGCTCGCTAAAACCTTCGGCCATTCGCTGCAGCGTGACCGTCTTGCCGGTGCCCGTCGCGCCCGTGATCACACCGTGGCGATTGGCCATCTGCGGCAGGAGATAAAATTCATCTTTGTCTTTTTTCGCGACGAGAATTGGTTCTGTCATAGATAGTTATCAATTTAGCTTTGTACGCGCTTTTGCCGAGTGTAATAACTTCTGATCAATCCGTTCGGATACGTAGCCGTATGTCGGTGTTCAAAGTAACGATCTCCGCTGAGAAAGCCGAAAAGCGGGATCCCATCGCCTAGGAGCACTGGTACCCGTGCGATTGTCAATTCGTCGATCAGGTCTTCCGCCAAAAAACTTTGTATGATCTTGCCCCCGTCAACATAAACCGATCGATGGCCTTTCTCTGAGAGGTCGGCCAAAACCTCTTGAGGCTTGTGCGTTGACAACGAAACCTTGTTTCCGAGTCGTGGCGGAACTTTAGCTAGAGTTCGGCTCAAGACAACGGCCGGTCGTTCATATGGCCAATCCGGGAAACCCGACACCGTTTCAAATGTACCCCTTCCAAGAACGATCACGTCGATGCCGGCCATGAATTTCTCGTACGCATCGATGGCCTGCGCATCAGCGAATTTCGAAAGCCAATCGAAGCTCCCGTTCTTGCGAGCGATAAAGCCGTCGAGGCTTGTACCGATGTAGACGTGCGTGGTGATCATCGGGTTCGATACAAAAAACCGAGATATTGAGATCCGCCACAACGTCTGCCGCTACGTGCCAATCGCCTTTGCGTGGTCGGCCTCCGGTTTATCACAATTGAACATCCAATTGATGCCAAATTTATCGACGAGCATGCCAAAACGCTCAGCCCAATATGTTTCCTGCATCGGCATGACAACTCGCGCGCCGTCCGACATTTCGGCAAACATCTTTTCCGCTGATACAACATCATCTGAGCCCATCGCCAGCGAGATGTTGTTGCCGATGTTTGTCGGGTGCTCGGTCGAACAATTATCACTCGCCATTATGATCGAATCACCGATCCTGATCGTAGCGTGCATGATCGCCTTGTCCGGGCCCATTCCTTTCATTGGCGATTCGCCATACCGCTGTGTAAACAGGATCTCGCCGCCGAGCTTCTCAGTGTAAAACTTAATGGCCTCTTCGCAGTTTCCGGTAAAAGTTAGATAAGGTTTTATTCCGAACATTTCTTGATCTCTCCTTTCAAAAGCTGGAAACTGGTAACTGAAAACTGGCTAATGTTCGTAAACAAAAATTTTTAGTTGCGAGTTACGAGTCATCAGTTTCGAGTCAGATCGACTAACAATTCTCGTACTTCCAGTTTCTGCGTTTGCCTTCCGCCAGCCATTCGATCGTCGTTGCGAGACGCTTGTCGCGCGTCGCGTCCGTTTTGGCTTCGGTTATCCATTGGACATATTCCTTTTTGCAGCTATAGGGAAAATTGTCAAATGTTTTTTGCGCCGCTTTATTCCTTTTTAGCGCCGCTGTCAGATAGTCCGGCACGACGAGCTCAGTTTTGGCGGCCGGCTTTTTCTTATCGACCTTGACGCCTTTTTCATTCAGTTCGACCGCCTGCTGCACAAGCTTGATGATCACGTCATCAGACGGCAGGTCTTTTTTCGATGTCATTCGGCCAAAGCTTCCCATCGCCGTCTTCTCTTTTGAGAACGCGCCGTCTTCCAGAAGCGACTGTTTCCAAAAGCCGAATGTGCAGTGCTGCTTAAAGGCCGCCAGTCCGCATACGAGTCCCTTGTATTCAAACGCCGGCATTCCCCATTTGACGGTCTCGTTGACCTTTGGCGACGCCTTGTGAACGAGCTTTCTGAGATGTGTCAGGATCGGTTTTGCGAAATCGGCCGATTTCTCGATATACGCATCGACGCGTGGGTTTTTGTTCGGCATAAGAGGTGTCCTACAAGAAAAGTCTAATTGTCCGTGTGCCGGAAATTATACTCGATTTCCCCTTCGGATGACCAGTTTTAGGCCCGACCAATTTTCGTCCACGGCGCAGACCTTTACATCGACCAGACCGAGTGGCAGCGCGACATCGCGAACGACATCTTCGGTAATTTCAGTAGGCAGTTTTGAGGCCTTTTTGTACCACGAAACCCAGATCGTGCCGTTCTGTTTGATAAGGTCTTTGTATTTCGTGAGGCCCCGTGCAAGCTCGTCGCGGCTGTTTGTAAAGAAATGGACCAGGTCGATGTCCTTCTTAGGTTTGTCCGCTATCGTCACGCCCGCCGGCAACGGACCAAGCAGCCGTTCAAAGTCGTCCGGAGCATTAACAGTTGTGACCCAAAAGCCGTCCCTGATCCCAAGCTTCTTCGCCAACGGCGTCCCCGAATATCCTGCGGTCATAAATTCCCCTTCGTGAAATTTCGTGTGTATTCGAATTTTTCGTGGTTAAAACTCTTAAAGCCTTAACCACGAATCCACACTAAATACCACGAAAACTCACGAATCCGCCACTAAACATTGCACGACCACCTTTCTTTCCCGCGGCCCGTCAAATTCGCACAGGTACACGCCTTGCCAGCGTCCCAGCAACAGGCGTCCGTCCTCGAACGGCACCGTCACGCTCGACCCGACCAGCGAAGATTTGATATGCGCGTCCGAGTTTTGCTCGCCGTGTTTGAAGTGAGGCTCATGCTGCGGGATCAGTCGCCGCAAAAAGCCCATCATGTCCGTCTGCACATCCGGGTCGGCATTCTCATTCACCGTTACCCCGCACGTCGTATGCTGAACAAACACCACGCAGATGCCAGAAGATTTGTCCGGCAAGTGTCCCTCGACCTCCCGCGTGATAT
>DASXPW010000367.1:0-2748 GCA_036493385.1 Pyrinomonadaceae bacterium | reverse complement strand
TTCTGCTCGGGGAAAACGGCAATTTTTCGCGAAGCGGAACAAAACTGTCGCTGCTGGTCACGCTAAAGCACAGATCGGGCGCTCTCCACAGCGCACTCAGGCCGTTTGTTCGACGCGGAATAAATCTGCTCAAGATCGAGAGCCGGCCGATCAAGGGCGACCCGTCGCAATTTAGTTTTTATTTTGATCTCGAGGTCCCGGCAAGTGAGAGCGAGCTTAAGGGAGCACTCGCTGAGATCGGCGACCTGTCGGACAAGGTCCGAAATCTGGGCCGCTATTCAGTTTTGAACTTAATGAAATAAGGAAATTATGATCTTGATCTTAAAACCAAATATCGATCCCGGATCGCAAGAGTACAAACGGCTCGAGGCGTATCTCAAGACCTTGCGCGGGATAAAGACGCATGTTCACAAGGTGCAGGGTGCCGAGCAAAGTTTGACCGAGATGCACCTGATCGGGAACACACAGGCGCTGTCGGTCGACGAGATGCGGGTGCTGCCGGGCGTTGGCCAGGTGATCCGCGTCTCGGAGGAGTATCGCATTTTGGGCCGCCATAAGGGCGACATGCGTCCAAGCCAGTTTGAGTATCAGGGCGTTCTGTTCAGCCAGGACAATCTGAACATTTTTGCCGGGCTGTGCGCTGTCGATTCGCCAAAAAGCGTCGAGGCAATGATGAAGGCATTGCAGGAAAACGGCCAGGTCTGCACGCGAATGGGCGCTTACAAACCACGGACGAGTCCCTACTCGTTTCAGGGCCACGGCAAGAAATGTTTGCCCTACGTCTTTGATCTAGCTGGCAAGTACGGGATCAAGGTCATTGCGATGGAGATCACGCACGAATCGCATCTCGACGAGATCCGCGAGGCGCTCGACAAGACCGGCGATCCGACGGGTGTGATGCTGCAGATCGGCACCCGCAACACGCAAAATTTTGAGCTGTTAAAGATCGTCGGACGACAGGAGGAGTTTCCAATTCTGCTAAAACGCGGTTTTGGTATCACACTGGACGAGTCGCTCAACGCGGCGGAATATCTTGCCAGCGAAGGGAATCAGCGCGTCGTATTCGCCCTTCGCGGAATGAAAACCAATATAGGCGACCCGCATCGAAACATGGTCGATTTTGCGCACGTGCCGGTCGTAAAACGGCTGACGAGAATGCCTGTTTGTATCGACCCATCACATTCGGTCGGCTCTCGGGATCGAAGCAGCGACACGATCCTTGATGTCATGCACATTACGGGCCAGGGCGTGATCGCCGGTGCAAATATGGTCCTGGTCGATTTTCATCCCGATCCGAAGGAAGCGCTTGTCGACGGGCCACAGGCGTTGAGAATCGAGGAACTGCCGTATTTTCTGGACGACGTGCGGATCGTTCGCGACGCTTACGAGCAACGGCGGCGGTTGTTTGAACGAGATTGATCCCGGTATCGCTTTCTTCTAAACGCAGAGATTTCAGGGAGGGAATTGGTGCCGACTAGAAGATTTGAACTTCTGGCCCCTCGCGTGTGAAGCGAATGCTCTACCACTGAGCTAAGTCGGCGCTTGTCTTAGATCGATGGGTCGGTCGGTTTAGCGACGTCCTTGTCGTTGCGCTTGATCGTGCCGATGGTCGAATCGGTATAAAAATGGTTCGTTCCCGTCGCACCGAGCCCGTCGGCCACCTGCGGGTCGGCGTTGAGCGAGTAAAATGCCGGTTTGCTGGGTGATGGGTCCTCGACGGTCATCGAGAAAATATAGCCGTTCACCACCGGTTTCTCGGCGTTAAAGCCCTCGTCAAGTCCGGCCATTTTGACAAGCTCGTCAAACTTGGCAAATTTGCCCTTGTTTTTGCCCGCGTACTGCGCCTGGAACATACGGACCCGGTCGAGGGTCTGCTGGGCCGCGGTCTCATTTCCTGACCTGATCATTACCTGCCAGCCGATGCTGCCGACGGCGATCAGAAGCCCGATGATCGCGATGACGATCATCAATTCGATAAGGTTAAAGCCGCGCTGGTCTCTGAGGTATTTTCGTAAATCGTTCATGTTGCTACACACCATCTCCGGCTAAATGCACGCATTTTACCGGCATAAGTTTCAAAATTTTAGTCTGTTTTGCGTCGTTTGTGCAAACGCATTTATTTGTGACGTTGATCTCACGCAAACCTCGCAAAGTCCGCAAAGCAAGATACAAAACGTTGGTCCAATGCCGTCCAAGGGCGATTTCTAGTAATATAGATGTGCGAACTTGCCTATGGTTCGCCGCATCCGAACAAGATGATGAGAGACTGGATCTTAAAGGAAACCCGGACCGCCGGGGCAACCCTAGATCAGACGGCGGACGGCGCCGGCCGCATCGCCGCGCTGCAAAGGGCGATCGAGGGCGTGATCCGCGGCAAATCGGACACGGTCAAGTTTGCTCTCATCGCGCTTTTGGGACGCGGTCACCTCTTGATCGAGGACGTTCCCGGCATAGGCAAGACCACGCTCGCCAACGCCATCGCTAAGGCCCTCGATATATCGTTTCAGCGCGTACAATTCACCTCGGACCTGCTTCCGTCCGATGTCATCGGGCTCTCGGTTTATAACCAAAAAAACGGTGATTTTGAATGGAAGCCCGGACCGATCTTTTCAAATATCGTTCTTGCCGACGAGATAAACCGGGCGACACCGAAGACCCAGTCCGCTCTGCTCGAAGCGATGCAGGAGCACCACGTCACCGTCGGCGGGCAGACCTACCCGTTGCCGCAGCCGTTCTTCGTGCTGGCCA
>DASXPW010000366.1:0-4186 GCA_036493385.1 Pyrinomonadaceae bacterium | reverse complement strand
AATCCGTCGTTTGCCCGGACTTGGCGGTTGATCTCACGCGCCAATAATAGGTTCCGGGCGAAAGTCCGCCAAGCCTGAATTCGCTTGCGGTCATTTGATTGCGATCAACAAGTATCGAGTCAGGCGAGAAATACGGCGAGCGTGATACCTGCAGATAATAACTCGTCGCGTTATTAGCCTGCCATGAGAGAGCAACTGTCCCGCCCGTACCGGTTACGTCGATGATCTGGGTGAGGTTCGCCGGGCCGACTTGTTTGGGCGGGTCGAGCAGCTTCTCACGCGAAGACATCTGTCCATTGTTGACCGACGCAAATTCGTTTTCATGGATGACAGTAGTTTCGCCGCCAAGGGTCGTCTCGACTCCACCGCGGGTGATCCGGATCTCGCCGCCGTTCGTCTGCGCGTCGGCGTCAAAGCTCGCGTCCGTCTGTGACATCAGCCTGTTTTCCGACTCTGCGACCTCGACGACGTTTTGTGAGTTATCGCCTTGGTCCTGCGTCTTGACATTGATCTGGCCGTCATCGAGCGAAACACGGACGTTCTTGTTGCCAAATAGCGACGAATTATCGCGGACGACGACCGTGCTGTTCGGTCTGACGGTGTAGACCGAGCCATCGACCATCTGCAGCGTGGCGCGGCCGTCGGCCTGCGTCTGGATAGTGTCGCCGGCGGCAACGTAGATGGCGCGGGTGACAATGATGGTCTCTCTCGTGGACGCCTTTGTCACGCGCACATCGCCTTCGAATGAAATGATCCGCGTCGAATTTGGCGGGGCGTCGGCCTCGACCGGTCCGGCAAACCAGCTAAATCGCGTTGCGGCGATATAAAGCCCGCTGCCGATAACGCTCAGCACGACGATAAAAGTGATCGTATAGATCGTGCTCTTTCGAATGTTCCACCATTCGATATAGAACTTCTTATATTGCTGATGATCTTCGACGGGTTCTTTCATTTACGAGACACGCTTTGCTTGGTCAAAGACATACGGCGAGGATCGGCAGAGTGCCTACCTTAACTACCGAGGATGCCAGCAGAGCGGTTTACAAACGCGTGATCTTATTCTCTAACGGAACTGTTAAATGCAGATTGCCAACGAGCCGAGGGCGGACACCACCACAGCTTATATTATAAGGTGTTCGCAAAAAACGGCAAGAATATTTTAACGACCGGCGGCGTTATTCTCTGACCGGGAAGCTTATCAGGCCGACGATCTCTTCGAGACCCGCCGCATCGACCGCGCTAAAATCGTCGAGTTTATCGCTGTCTATATCCAGCACGCCGATCACCTGTCTTTTCTCGCCGAACATCGGCACAACTATTTCCGAACGTGACGCCGAGTTGCAGGCGATGTGTCCCGGAAAGGCGTCTACATCCGCTACGACCGTTGTCGAGGCTGTGGAATAAGCATGCCCGCAGACGCCTTCGCCAAATTTGATACGAGTGCATGCCAGTGGCCCCTGAAAGGGTCCAAGGACAAGCTCGCCCTCCTTCGCCAGGTAGAAACCGACCCAGAAGAATCCAAATGCTTCCTTCAGTACGGCTGCGATATTCGCAAGATTGGCGATCAGATCGGTCTCGCCTTCGATCAGTGACACGATCTGCGGCGCGAGCTCTTTATAGATCGTCGCCCGGTCGGCCGTTTTAGAGAATGCAAAGCTTTCAGCCATACACTAGAGCTTATTGCGGACGCACCTAACTGACAAACCAATTGGCGATCAGGAGGCAACTCTCAACGCATCCCTCGCCCGCACAACAAGCTTGGCAGCCTCAGTCGCGGTGGCCAGAGCCGCGGTGATATGCCCCATTTTTCGGCCAGGACGCGGATCGGACTTGCCATAAAGATGGAGCTTAACCCTTGGATCTAGTAGCGCGGCGGCCCAATTCGGCTCGCCGTTAGCCCAAAGGTCGCCTAGAAGGTTGGCCATCGCTGCCGGGCGATAAAACTCCGTCGAGCCAAGCGGTAACCCGCACACCGCCCTCAGCTGCTGCTCAAATTGCGATGTTACGCATGGCCCAAACGTGAGATGGCCCGAGTTATGCGGCCTCGGGGCTAATTCATTAACGAGGAGGCTCCCGTCCTCTTTTAAGAAGAACTCGACGCATAGCGTTCCGACATATCCGAGCCGATCGGCGAGCCCGCGCGCGATCTCGGTCGCATGCGTAAGCGTCTTTTTACTTACTTCCGCCGGCGCAAATGAGATATCCAGTATGTGGTTCGCATGCTCATTTTCGATCACGCCGTAATGCACAAAATTCCCGCTTTGGTCTCGCCCGCAGACGACCGACACTTCCTTTTCAAATCGGACAAATTCTTCGAGCACGGCCTCCTGCCCGTTTAGCCGTTCAAAGGCCGCGTCCATCTCGCCGACACTCGCTATGATCTGCTGTCCTTTGCCGTCGTAGCCAAAGCCGGCAGTCTTTAGCACAGCCGGAGTTCCAACGGCGTCCAAGCCGCGATACAGGTCGTCGACAAGTCGGATCTGGCGGAAATTTGCAACGGGGAAGCCATTCTCGGCCAGCCACGTCTTCTCGCGCAGGCGGTTCTGTGTTGTATGAAGGATCTCGCCTCGGGGATGGACCGGTACGAACTCGGCGGCCGCATCAACGGTCGCTGAAGGGACGTTCTCAAATTCAAAAGTTACGACGTGGACACTTTTTGCGAATCGGCGGACAGCGTCAAGGTCCTCGTATTTGGCGCTTGTTTCAAGATCGGCGACCTGACCTGTCGGCGTGTCGGTGTCGGGCGAGAACGTGTGGACGCGATATCCCAACTTGCGCGCCTCGATAGTGAACATGCGTCCGAGCTGTCCGCTGCCAAAAACACCTATAGTTGAACCGGGAAGAAATATCTCGCTCACTTTGCGCAGTGTTTAACGAGATAGATTAACCCGACTCTGTTCTGAACGCGAATCGTCGCAGAAAAAGCGAGAGCTATTTTCCCTGAGCGGCGCTCATTGCCTTCTGGACGTCGTCGTTATGTTTTTGATTTTCTTGAAGCGAATTGCTGCTCTGAACGGCCGTGCCGTATTGACCTGATCGCTTCTGGTCGTATTCGGATCGCGAGAGGCCTGCGTCCGGATCTTTTTTCTGCGTCGCGATGCGGTCTGCCTCGTTGGCGTTTACCTGGGCCATTTTCTGCTCAAAACCGCCCATCATGTAATAGACAAGCAACGCGACGGCGGCAAAGATCAGCAGCGAAACATACGAAAAACGGCGCGGCGAGCGTTGACCCTTTACAACACGTCCCGCAAACGGCTTTCCGCATCGCTTGCATTCAAAGGCATCGGCAAAATTGGTTAGATCGCAATATTTACATCTGATAGAGCTCATAGGTTATGACCTCTGGCGGGCTGAAATCTCGCGGGAGCTTACCCGGTTTAGAATAAATGATAAATCAGCCGGTTTTTTCAGAAATCAGGGTCCAGGCAGTTGTCGTTATCTCGGGAGTTTTGTTTTCAGAACGGTTCTCGTCTGCTTTGACCTGAATGCGTGAAGCTTTTTTCGAAGGTCCGGCCTAGTGTTTGCGAGTATCGATACCGCGAGTAGTGCCGCGTTCTTTGCTCCGGCCTCGCCGATGGCAAGAGTTGCGACCGGCACGCCAGCCGGCATTTGTGCGATCGATAGAAGCGAATCCAGGCCTTTCAGAGCGCGGCTCTCGATCGGCACCCCGAGCACGGGCAAAACGGACTGCGAGGCGCACATTCCGGGCAGATGAGCGGCTCCGCCGGCACCGGCGATGATCACTTCGAGGCCGCGTCCCTCGGCCGCCTTTGCAAATTCAAACAGCAGGTCTGGCGTCCGGTGAGCCGACACGATCTTTGTCTCATGCGGCACATCAAACTCGGTCAGCACCTCCGACGCGGACTTCATCGTCGCCCAATCGGACTTGCTGCCCATTATTATCGCGACGATCGCTTTTTTCTTACTCGCGCTCACTGTTGTCGATACTAACAACTATGCCGCCCATATGAGCCTCATCCGCTAGACAGCGGATCCCGTCCACATAGCAGACATGACTATCTCTGATCTCGTCGTTGTCAACGTATCTTGCTTCGAACCCGCCCGAGAGGGCCACATTAGAAAACTTTAGCCGCCGTCCATTTTCATCGACGGCCCGATGGGCGCATTCGACGCAGACATAATGCGGGTAACGCGGTGAGACCTCGCCTACCTTTCCGCAGATCGG
>DASXPW010000365.1:0-3492 GCA_036493385.1 Pyrinomonadaceae bacterium | reverse complement strand
AACGATCAAAGAAAAGCGGGGTGCGGAGCACCTCCATCATATGCTCCAGCGGGTCGACGCCGAGTCGGCCGAAAGATTGCAGCCTCGCGACTTTCCGCGTGTCATGCGCGCCCTCGAGGTCTATTTCCAGACCGGCGAGCGGCTTTCCGAGCAGCAGCCAAACCGTTCCGAGCCGCCGGAATTTGCCTCGCGCATCGGGCTGTTTGTCCTCGACCCGCCCCGTGACGAGTTGTATGAAAAGATCAACAACCGGACCGAGGCCCATTTTGCCGCCGGGCTGGTCGACGAGGTCAAACGCCTGCTTGCCGAAGGCGTTCCTGCGTTGTCGAACGCTCTAGGTGCCCACGGCTATCGGCGTGTGTGCGAGTATTTGCGGGGCGAGCGGACCCTTGAATCCGCTATCGAAAAGACGAAACAAGACGTCCGTAACTATGCCAAACGCCAGTTGACCTGGCTTCGGCGCGAGCAAGGCGCCGTTTGGTTAAGACATTTTGGGGACCAGCCCGCGATCGCGTCCGAAATTCTCCGTTTGTACTCCTATCGTTAATAGTTTCAATCAGTTAGCAGCATATCTGAAACACCTGAAACATATGAAACACCTGAAACACCCGTGACTATTGAAACACCCCGAACGCAGGAAACATTAGAACGGCGGAAACAAGAAAAATCTTGTTTAGCGTTTCAAATCTGATATAATCGCTTGATACAGTTCTAACTTACAGAAAACAAACGGGAAAGGTGCTATGGAAAAACCTGCGGCCCAAAATATTCAGGATGCGTTCTTGAACTCCGCAAGACGCGAACGAATTTCGGTTGTCGTCCATCTCCTGCAGGGCGCAACCCTTTCCGGAAGGATTAAGAGCTTTGACAAATTCTCAGTGCTGTTGGATGTTGGGGGCCAGGACGTTTTGGTTTTCAAACACTCGATCTCGACGGTTTCTCAGGAGAAAAAAGCCGTCGCTGAGACGACGAGCTAACTTGCTTGCCCGGAAAATTCATTACCTTTGAGGGGATCGACGGAAGCGGCAAATCCACGCAGCTTCGCATGCTCTCGGGCGCTCTTCGCGAACGGGGCATCGATCTGATCACGACACAGGAGCCGGGCGGCACGCCGCTTGGCCGCCGGCTGCGCGACGCCTTTCTCGAAACGGAAGAGTCGGTCACGCCGATGGCCGAGCTGCTTCTCTTTGCCGCTGACCGCGCCCAACACGTAGAATTTCTTATCAAGCCGGCTCTCGCCGGCGGCCGCGTCGTCATCTCAGATCGCTATGCCGACGCGACATTTGCCTACCAGGGCGCTGGCCGGGGTTTTGATGAAAAAACGATAAATAGTGTCATAAAGCTCGCCACGACTGGCCTTAAACCCGATCTCACGCTGTTTTTCGACATTCCGATAGCCGCGGCGCTCGAACGAATGAACGCCCGCGGCGAATCCGGCGAGCGGTCAAATCGCATGGATTTTGAGACCGTCGAGTTTTATGAGCGCGTTCGAGACGCGTATCTCGGCATCGCCCAACGCGAGCCAAAGCGTTTTTGGATCGTCGACGCATCGGGCTCGGTCGACGAGATACAACGGCGCGTCTTGGAAATAGTTACAGCGGTGCTCAAAATAGATCAGCCATCTCACAATGTTTGACCATCTCATCGGGAATCAATCTGCAAAGGACGTGACCGGTCGCTTCCTGACGGCGGGCCGTGTTCCGAACGCCTTACTGTTTGCGGGGCCGGAGGGCGTGGGGAAAAAGCAATTTGCCATCGAGCTAGCGAGATCCATCATTTGCCGCGAAGGGGGCGGCGAGGCCTGTAACACATGCTCCGCTTGCCGCCGTGCGCAGGCTTTCAAATTCCCGCCGTCTGACGAAAGAGAGGAGTATAAAAGGGTTATTTTCGGCGAGCACCCGGACGTTGGCATGGTCATCCCTTATGGACGGAACATCCTTGTCGACGCCATCCGCGCTCTCGAAGTCAAGGCAAATTTTCGGCCGTACGAGGCCGCCTCGCGCGTCTTTATCATCGACAACGCGCACCTGATGAACGATGCCGCCGCGAACGCGCTGCTCAAAACGCTGGAAGAGCCGCCCGCGACGTCGCATATCTTTCTTGTCACATCAAAACCCGACGCCCTCTTGCCAACTATCCGATCGCGATCACAAATTTTAAGATTTGGACCGGTCAATCACACCGAGATCGAACGACTGCTTTTAACGACACACGAATATTCGCAGGAGGATGCGCATCTGGTTGCCACGTACTCGGCGGGCAATGTCGCTGCGGCGATCGCCGCCGAGCTGGCTCCGCAGCGGGAGCGTGTCGAGCTTGCTCTTTCGATATTGCGCGGCGCGATCGTCGACGGCGATATCGTCTCCCTGCTCCGCAAAGCCGAATCCGTCTCGGACGCAAAGAACAAGGACGATTTTGAACCGTTTCTCGACCTGCTCGAAGTGGCGATCAACCTCGTTTGGTCGGCGCGTTTAGGAAGCGAGGCGGATGTCGATTCCGACATTGCCGAGCTTGCATCACAAGCCGATCCGTCGCGGCTCGCGTCATTGGTTATAGAGATCGAAGAGATCAGACAGACCCTGGCCGTGAACATCAACCGCAAAGTTGCAGTGGACGCTTTGATGGTCAGCTTTGCAGGCTGACACGGAAGGATAAAGAACAGTTGTCAGTTATCAGTTTCGAGTTTTCAGTTTAAAGATCAGTACGCTTTTGCTAGCTCGATGCCGGTGTAATAGTGCTTGAGGATGTCGGCGTATTTAACACCCATTTTTGCCATTCCATAGGCGCCGTATTGGCACATGCCGACGCCGTGGCCCCAGCCGCGACCCGTGAAGGTATAGCTCGCCACCGCTGAACCCGTATATCGCTTGTTGATCACAAATAGCTGTTCTTTCAACCGTAATGCTGAGCGAATCTTCCCGCCTTTGAGCGATTTGACGCCGTTCGAGCCGACGATCTCAAGTTCGATCGCACGGCGTGACGTTCCGCGGCGTTTTACGTTCACATCGAAGAGTGTTCCGATGTCGCGGACATACCGCGAGAGTCGCGATTGAACGGCCCCAGCCGAGAGTGTGACGTTCCAAAATGTATGCGGCGACATTGACTCTGCAGTTGTAGGCAACGAAGTCGGTTTTACCTCAAGATAGCTGACAGCGCCCGTCGCGTCGGTTTGGAACGCGACCTCTTCCCCGCCGATCAGGGTTGTTTCGCGAACGGGATACATCCGGTCGCCAAACTGTCGAAACAAAAACACATCGGGTCGGACGCTGATCGCCCGCGAGCTGCGGCCCGCCTTTAGCATTAATTTGCCGTCTGCGGTTGGATTTGCGACGCCGTTCTGAAGCTGCGGCATCCATTTTTTCTTTTCAAAGATCGTCTGGATCAACCGCAGCATCTGCGCTCGCGAAAATGGCTTTGTCGGCTTCAATGTCAGGTCCGGATGCAGTGTGAAATAGCCGTCACGAAGGAGAGCGGCGACATCCGCACGACGCT
>DASXPW010000364.1:0-6077 GCA_036493385.1 Pyrinomonadaceae bacterium | reverse complement strand
CCCGAGAACGACTTCGCCGATCTCGGCGACGATCGTCCCGGCGTCGATCAGATCGCCTGATTCGACCAGCGCTGACTCGCGCGACTCAACATAGATGCGCGATCGGTTAAGAACGCCGTCGTCAAGCTCTCGCCAGTCTGGCCGGTTGGCCCCGATAGCATTTATATGAGCACCTGGCGACACCCATTCACCAAATAGTACCGGCGATTTCGCGGCTGAGACGACGGCGATCACGTCGGCTCCCCGGACGGCGTCCGCAGCCGATACGGCAAGTTTGATGCCGTGTTCATCGGCGAACTTTTTCGCGTTGTGCGGGCTCCAGACCCGGACCTCGTTGAAATGACGCACGCGCCGCAGAGCGTCGAGATGACTGCGGGCCTGAACACCAGAGCCGACGATCGCGAGCACCTTTGTATCGCGGCGAGCGAGAAGGTCGGTCGCTGCAGCCGAGACGGCGGCGGTGCGCATCTCGGTAATGTATCGGCCGTCCATCACGGCTATCGGCTCACCGGTCTCGGGCCGAAAAAGAACAATGACTCCGTTGTGGGTATGAATGCCCCTGTTCTCGGGATAAAACGTGACAAGCTTTGCGCCGAGTGCGCGGTTGTATGCCGGCATGATGCCGAGGAAACCGGCGTGATCGGCGACCCGCACAACGGTGCGGACCGGCTGTACTGCCTTCTTGCTCGACAGGTCGGCAAGTGCCAGAGACATCGCCGGGATCAGTTCGTCCATCCTCAAATACCGGCGGACGTCGTCTTCGTTGAGAATTTTCACGTTATGCTGCGGCCGCGGCGGATGTCGTAGCAGCAGCTGGTTTTTCCAAGAGCTGAACAAACTTTTTTGCCGCGAGCGACAGGCTGCGGTCACTGCGATAGATCACGCCGACCGGCCGCGTCCAATCCTTTTCGGCAAGCTTGATTACCGCGAGCAGGCCCGCCTTCGCCGCCTCCAATACAGCCGGTTGCGGGACAATGGCGATGCCAAAACCGACCTCGACCGCGCGTTTGATGGTCTCAATGTTATCAAACTCCGCAACCTTATGAACGTCGACGCCATGATCGCGAAGAGTCCGGTCGATCGCCTTTCGGGTCGGCACATCGCGTTCGAAATGAACAAAGTCCTCACCGCGAATATTCTTTACGCTAAGCTTCGACCGTTTTGCAAACTTATGTCCGGGCGGAACGATAAGTACGAGTCGATGACTCGGCATCGGAACGATCGTGACTCCCCGCCGGGGTTCTGGAAACGCAAGTATGCCGAGCTCGACCGTGCCGTTGAGCACGTCACGAACGACGCGGGTCGTGCGCGAATACTCGAGATCGATCTTGGCGGTCGGAAATTTGGTCATGAACTCTCGAACTTTTGACGGCAGCTCGTGGATGCCGACACTGTAAATTGTCGAGACCTTGACGGTGCCTCCGACGCGTCCAACAAGGCCGCGGAGGCTTTCCTCGAGATGATCGTAGCCGGCAAGGACATGTCGCGACTCTTTGTAAAATACTTCGCCGGCAGGTGTTAGACGCACCTCCCGGCGGCCGCGTACCCGTTCGAGCAACCGGCGGTTGTATTTATCTTCGAGCGCGCGGATCTGCTGGCTGACGGCAGATTGCGTTATAAAGTTGCGCTCCGCCGCAAGTGAAAAGCTCTGTAGATCGACAAGATCGCAAAACACTTTGAGGGTTTCGATATGCATTATTTAAATATTAATAATTCTTAAGCATCGTTGCAAGCGTATTCATTTCTGCTAATAAATGATCTCTTCTATAATCATGCTTGTAGAGCAATTTCAGTGTTGAGCGTCTTCAACCGCGGAAGACGCTTCGCTTTCGATACTAAGTGTATTTTCGATTTTATAGAGCCGATGATGCGCTATATACTGAGTCAAAAGCAGTTGACGTAATACGATTTGTCGTGATCGACCATCACCACTAGCGATGTCTATTCGATTCAGCAAAACATTTCTGCTCAGAAAGCTGCACCAATTGACCGGCATCGTTCCGCTTGGCGTTTTCTTTCTCGTTCATATGTACACAAACTCGACGGCCCTGAGCGGCCCCCGAGTTTTTGATGAGCACGTTCAGGATATTCACAATATTCCATATCTGCTTTTTGTCGAGATACTCGGCATTTTCATTCCGCTGCTTTACCATTCGATCTACGGAATCTTTATCTCGGCTGAAGCGCGGCCGAATATGGTCGGTTATGGTTACGCGCGAAACTGGTTTTATTTCTTCCAACGCGTTACAGGCGTGTTTCTGTTCTTTTTCCTGACGTTTCATATTTTGAATTTCCGCTTTGGCATGATCCCCGGGCTAAACACGACACCGGTCGCGGGTCATGCAGATCAGGCTTTCGCGATAGTCGCTCGCGAGTTCCAGGGCGACACGATCTTTTTCATTTATGTGCTCGGCATCTTGGCGACGGCGTGGCATCTGGGCTATGGTCTCTGGCTGTTTGCCATCGACTGGGGCATCGTGATCGGCGAAAAGGCGCAGCGTTATACGCTGTATGCATGTATCGCCATCGCGATCTTTTTAGGAGCGGTCGGCATCAACGCGGCGGCGGCATTCGTTAAGACGTGTGGCATATTGCCAAAGGCTTTGTGCGAACAGGCCGAGCAAAAACAGATCGTGACGCCAACGAGATTTTGACGCGAGCTTTACGCCTTATATATGGCAGCAAATAGTTTAAGGGTAGCGATCGTTGGCGGCGGGCTTGCTGGTCTGGCCGCCGCGATGAAGATCGCCGAAGCGGGTCACGAGGTCGATCTGATATCGGTCGTGCCGGTCAAACGCTCGCACTCGGTCTGCGCTCAGGGCGGCATCAACGGCGCAGTAAACACCAAGGGCGAAGGCGACTCGCCGTTCAAGCATTTCGACGACACGGTTTATGGCGGCGATTTTCTCGCGAACCAGCCGCCGGTCAAGCGGATGGCCGACATGGCCCCGCAGATCATCTATCTTTTCGATCGAATGGGCGTGCCTTTTTCGCGAACACAGGAGGGCTTGTTGGACTTTCGCCGCTTTGGCGGGACCCTTCATCACCGGACGGCATTTGCGGGAGCGTCGACCGGCCAGCAGCTTCTTTACGCCCTCGACGAACAAGTCCGCAAATGGGAAGTCACCGGAAAGATAAACAAATTCGAGGGCTGGGAGATGCTCTCGCTTGTTTTAGACGATCATCAGGTTTGCCGCGGACTCATAGCGATGAATCTGCAAAGTCTCGAGCTCAAGGCATTTCAAGCCGACGCGGTCATAATGGCGACCGGCGGGCCAGGTTTGATATTTGGCAAATCGACAAACTCGATGACCTGTACGGGCAGCGCCGTTTCGGCCTGTTACCAGCAGGGAGCAAGGTACGGTAACGGCGAGTTTATCCAGGTACATCCGACATCGATACCGGGTGAGGACAAGCTCAGGCTGATGTCCGAATCGGCCCGCGGCGAGGGCGGACGCATCTGGGTGCCGAGA
This sequence comes from Pyrinomonadaceae bacterium, assembly GCA_036493385.1. Classification (GTDB taxonomy): domain Bacteria; phylum Acidobacteriota; class Blastocatellia; order Pyrinomonadales; family Pyrinomonadaceae; genus OLB17. The sequence goes on along the minus strand of DASXPW010000364.1, from coordinate 2,604 downwards.
AATGTTGCTGATACGAGAGCGCCAAAAGACATTCCTGAGGCTGAGCGATGGTATTTCCTCGAAGAGAAATATCCGGCGTATGGAAATCTCGTTACCCGCGACATCGCGACGCGAGAGATCTTTCAGGTATGCCTCGACGGTCAGGGCGTCGGCGGTCAGAATCAGGTTTATCTCGACCTCACAGAAATTCCGGCCGACGTTCTCACCGAGCGGTTGGGTGCGATACTCGAGATATACGAAATGTTCGTCGGCGACGATCCGCGATACGTGCCGATGCGCATTTTTCCGGGTGTTCATTATTCAATGGGTGGCCTATGGGTCGACTTTGAACAGCGAACAAATATTCCGGGGCTATTTGCGGCCGGCGAATGTGACTATTCGATACATGGCGCAAATCGGCTCGGCGCTAATTCGCTTGTGTCGTGCGTCTATGGCGGCTTCACGGCGGCTCCGTCGGCGATCGAGTACGCGCAGAACGTCGAGCGGGGCGACACCGAGACAAGCGCAATATTTGACGACGAGCTAAAACGCCAGCAGGAGATCAACGATCAGATCATTAGGAACGAAGGGCCCGAGAACCAGTACAAGCTGCACGAGGAAATGGGAAAGGTGATGACCGACAACGTTACCGTTGTCCGCTACAACGACCGACTAAAGGCAACGGATGACAAGCTGCTTGAGCTGATCGATCGGTTTCATCATATTTCGATCAACGACTCAAATCTCTGGGCGACGCAGGCGGTGCCGCATGCGCGGCAGCTCTGGAACATGCTGCAGCTTGCACGCGTGATCACTCTTGGCGCCTTGAACAGAAACGAGTCGCGCGGGGCACACTACAAGCCGGAGTTTCCCGAGCGTAATGACGAAGAATGGCTCAAGTCGACGATCGCTGAATATTCATTCGAGGCACCGGTGTTTTCATACGAGCCCGTCGACATTTCGCTGATCGAGCCGCGAAAACGCGACTACTCAAAGGGAAGGACAAAGGCCGCGAAGATGCCGCCCGAGGGAAATGAGCTTAAACCGACGAGCCTCGAAGATCTACTTGTTAGGGAAGGGAAAAAGGTCAAGAATTAGCATGAGTTTAGCCAACGGCCATCACGAAAAGAAGCGGCTCGACAACCCGCCAAAGACCGTAAAGATCAAGATCCAGAGGCGGGAGCGTGAGGGTGCCGAGGCCCATTACGAGACTTTTGAGATCCCGTATCGCCGCAACCTTAACGTGATCTCGGCGCTGATGGAGATAAGAATAAATCCCATCACTACCGAGGGCAAGCAGACCACGCCGCCCGTTTGGGACATGAGCTGTCTCGAACAGGTATGCGGCATCTGCACGATGGTAATTGACGGTGGTGTACGGCAATCTTGCTCGGCGCTGATCGACGATCTGCTACTCAACTCAGGCGCGGACACGATCACCTTGGAGCCGATGTCGAAATTCCCGAACGTCCGCGATCTTAAGGTCGACCGCTCGCGGATGTTTGAGCACCTCAAGCAGGTCAACGCCTGGATCGAACTCGACGGAACATACGACCTCGGCCCGGGTCCGCACATGTCCAACGAGGTCGCGCACGAGCGTTACGCTTATTCTCGATGCATGACCTGCGGCTGCTGTCTCGAAGCCTGTCCTCAATATCACGAGCACAATTACATCGGCCCTCAGGCCATCGCTCAAGCTCGCCTGTTCAACATGCATCCCGTCGGTAAGATGGAGATCGAAGACCGCCTCAACGGCCTGATGGGCGACGATGGGATAACCAACTGCGGCAACGCTCAAAACTGCGTCCAGGTCTGCCCGATGTCCATCCCACTAACACGAGCTATCTACGAAACCAACCGCGACGTGACGGTCAACGGTTTGTTTGGCTGGCTGAAAAAGTAGTCGAAGACGCGAGTGTACCAGTTGCCTGACTGGTACACTTTATTATTGTAGTTAAAGCACTTAGGCCTCGCTGTACCAGCGTACCAGCCGTGCCCCGGTCAAGGGCATTCTTTAATATTCTAGATTGCCTTTGTAAAGAAGATCCGCGACCTTGAAAGTGACGTTGAGCTTGATCTTGTCGTTAACTTCGGAATAGAACCTCACTGAGCCGCTATCCTGCTTTAGAAACGCTACACCCTCATAGCCGCGCTGAAAAACAAACTTCGCGCCTAGCCCGTCGGGCTGCGGAGGTCGGTAATCCAGCAAATACATCCGCTTTCCGTCTTTACGCTCAAGATAAGTTTTGTTCCGAAGCGTCTCTGCCGTCGCCGAGCCAAATGCCTGAATTGCCGGTCCCGAGTACCGTCCGTCGGTCGAATCGAACGTCACAGCGACGACCACAAAGATCCCGAAATCACGATCGACAAACGGCTGCATTAGCTCGATGAACTGTTCTTCTGGCTGAAGGCTTTCGAGCATTGCGATCCGCGAAACGGCCTCGCGAACCGGCCTGGCCGAAAGGAATTTGACGCGGTAATTGACCGAGATGGCCTCGTTCGTCGCACCCTGGTCGGCGCGTCCATTGTTGATCTGCTGTTGCGAATTTGGCGTCGTGCGGCTTGCCCGCGATTGGCCAATGGACGACGTGCCGGGGCGCGTCGGTGAGAAAAACATTTCGCTTG
>DASXPW010000363.1:0-4701 GCA_036493385.1 Pyrinomonadaceae bacterium | reverse complement strand
CGGCAAGAAAGGAAAAGGAGAGAAGGAGAAAAGGAGAAATGGATAGAAGTCCCATCGTCAGGCGCGAGAAACGAGCCAGATCTCGTCGATCTCCTCTTCTCCTCCTCTCCTTTTCTCCTCCTCTGAAACTCACAGTTCCTTTACCCCGATATCAACCACCGCGTCCTCAAGCAGATCGCGGTCCGCGCGTCCGAGCGTTGCAATTTTTCGAGCTGTCTTATCGGCGATCTCTTGTATCTCGTGGCCGGCGTGTCCCTTGACCCATTCCCATGTGACCTCGTGCTTAGCTGCGGCCCGCTCGAGTTTATTCCACCATTCAAGATTAGCCTTTTTTCGCCAATTGCCTTTCATGGTTTCTACGACATACCGCGAATCCGATATTACGCGTACGCGACATGGCTCGTTTAAATTTTTCAGGCCGACGAGTGCCGCGGCGATCTCTGCCTGTTGATTTGTCGCATTTCCGAGATACTCGCCGACAGCTTTCCAGAACCCTTTGAACTCAAGTACGGCCACCGCCGCGGCGCGCGTCTCGCCTCGGCCGTTGCCAAGACTAGATCCGTCGCAGACGATGGTTACTGATTTCATATCTACCTAAGTTGAAACCTTCGCAAATCTATTAAGGACACTTTGCTTTCTCTTTGACCTTTTCAGGTAGATGCGAGTATACCGGAGAATCTTTCAGCAATATTTCGGCCTTCTCAAAACGATCAACCACGAACCTTTGCCGATAGGCACCCATACGACCATATCCGCCTCCAGTTTGCATTCTACCGACAATAGTCACTTTCACCGTTCGCCCTATATCGCTGTACTTTAACTTTCGCTTGGTTAAGTGGTTTAACTTCAAAGAGTCCGACACATCGAGCCACGCGACACCGTCACAGCCGGGGCAATAGAGTTCGGCCCATTCGAAACCGTACCTATAGATCGCAGTTGTTCTGACAAGTTGGCCCTCTTGTTGCCCTGCGATCAAATCGCAGAACGGTGCGGAAACTGGTTGTCCTGACTGGGACTTCTGGCCGAAGACATTCGAGCCGATGGCTAAGGACACCCCGACACACAGCAAACAAGCGCCACTCTGCCTTGCGACCCGCCTTCGAACGAGTTTTCTAATCGATGCGGAGAGTATGGTCCACATAACCCTCAAACGTATCATCATGCGATATGACAAACAGTTGATCGAAATTCTTTATCTGGCTGATGTGCTGCGCGAGGTTTTCGCGACGTTCCGTGTCCATGTTGGTCGTCGGCTCGTCAAAAAACGCGAGACGAATATCCGAGAGCTGTTTCAATATCGCAAGCCGTACAGAGAGCGCGGCTGCCATCTGCTCGCCGCCGGATAGATTGCCGAAGGGCCGTTCGTATCCTTCTTCCTCAAGCGATATTCCGTAATCGATCGACCAGCTCAGTGTCTGATCGGCGTGACCGCATATCTCACGAAACATCTGGCACGCCTCGACCGATACGTGATGAACGTAATTTCGTGCAACGCGCGGCGCTGCCTCGCGAAGCGTGTCTCGGATAAATGCGGTCGTTTCACTGATCTTCGTCAGGCGGTCACGTTCCAGGGTCTCGGTATTAACGGATTCCCGGAGCGCAGAATAGCGGTCGAGCTCCGCCCGCAGTTGGTCACGGCGTGCCTTTATGACTTCCAGCATTGCCTCCGTGTGCGAGTGCTTGTTCTCCGCATCACGCAACGCAGATCGTTCCTGTACGTGTCGCTCGCGATCGTGCATCGCGCTCGCCGAAGACGATTCGCTTTCAGCTTTCACGAGCATCTCGCCGAGCCCCGCAGCCGCGATTCGCGCTGCGTCATATAGGCGCTCACGGTCGCCGCACGAAGCAGCGAGAGCTTCATTGGCAAGAAAAACGCGATGGGCTTCCGCAGTGGCGTCACGCTCTCGCGATGATTCGGTCATCACGGCGTCGAGGTCCGTATAGGATTCGAGCTGCATTTCGAGAATGTTCTTGTCGCTTTCCAGTCTCTCGATATTGCTCTCGATCTTTGAGATCTCACGTCGCAGATCCGTCTCGCGCGCGGCCGTCTGCTGGTAGAACCTTATCCGCCCGCGGGGGTCGTCAAGCACCGTGAGCTCATTTTCAACGATCTTCAATTCGTCCACCAGGCCAGGCACATCAAAGAGCTGCTTTTCAAGCTCCTGCTTCTCGTCAGATAGGCATTTTCCCTCGCCAACAAGCTCGGTCACATGAGATCTCAGGGTTTCGATCGCGCCGGACCTCTTCTGTGCGGACCGCGCCTCGGCGACACCTGTTGCAACGTGTGCTCTCTCGGTTTCGAGAGTTGCGATCTGGCCGCGCAGGCCTGCAAATTGTTCGGTTAGAAAACCTTCGAGCGTTTGGCCGGCTTTTAGATTGAGACACTTTTCCGAGAGCACCGGACATAATCCGTCTCTGATCTCGATCCGAAATTTCTCGTCGCGTTCGAGGGCTGCATTGAGCGCAGCCAGCCGTCCGATGATCTCCGCATCTCGGCGCTCGAGATCGTTCAGTCTGGAAGCAGTTTCGACATGAGACTCGGCTTCGCTTAGCTTTACCTGATTCTTTTTATAGCTGTCTCGCAATCGGGCGAGACGTTCATCGAGGCTCTTTATCTGACTCTCGATCGCACGTGACGCGGCGATCTTACTTTTTAGGTCGTCGGCCGTTTTTTCAAGCCTTTCCTGATCGGCGACCTTGCCGGAAAGCGGTTCGATCTCGGCATGCGCTTTCTGCGCGGCCTCGAGTGCCTCTCGGGCACGATCGAGCTCGGCACTTACCTTGATGGCGGCCGTCGAAACTTTATTCAACTCGTCCCGCAGTTTATCGCGTTCCCGACGCTCGTGTTCGAATTCTTTTAGCCGGCCAAGAAGCTCAGTGTGCCGCTCGGCCTTTTGCCTGACCTCACCGATCAGCCGGTCGGCCTCAGAAGCCTGACGGAAATCCGACTCGCTCTGCCGACATAAGATACGGGCGCGCTCAAGCGCCGCGCGTGCCATATCGAGGGCCTTTGCCAGCTCAGTTGCCCGCTCGGCCTGCTCGTCGAGCTTAGCCACCGATTCGCTTTTTTCGCGCACGGTGGCCGCAAGAGATCCGGCTTCAGCAGTCAACAGCTCAACCTGATCCGAAGCCGCTTTAAACTCAAGTTCCGCGGTCTCGACACGCGTCAGCTCGCCCTCTGCCCGCGCGATGCGAACATTTACAGCCGAGATGTTGTTCTCGATATATTTGGCCGTGTCGCGAAGTTTCTCGGCCGCCTGCCGATATTCTTCTACCTTTAACAAGCGGTCGAAGGTGGCCTTGCGCTCGAGCGGCGTTCCGTGAAATATTGCCGTCAATGTTCCCTGCGGAACGCCGACCGCCTCCTTGAACAGCGCGCGCAGATCGGTGCCGGGTTCAAGGCCAAGGTGCTGCCATAAAAAACGCGTGACCTCCTCGCGTTTGTCGGCGATCCGTTTTCCGATCTGCGGGTCGGTGACGTTGTAGCCGGTCATCGTGTCGCGATACACCACAAATTCGCGTTCATCAAGACTGCTTTCAAACGTGACGCGAACGACGCCTTTTTTGGCGCCGCGACGCACAAAATCCTCCTTCTTGTAATCGAGCACGTCGAAGAGTGTCCAGGCGATCGCCTCGATGATGGTGGTTTTCCCCGCTCCGTTTCGGCCTGTAATTGCGGTCGTACCGCGAGAAAATTCGAATTTGGAGTCGATGTGAGACTTGATATTCTCCAATTCGACTTTGGAAATGTGCATCAGTAATTCGCGCCGATTTGTCCGCTGATTGTTTCAATTTTAGAATAGTTACGACGGAAACGCGACTAAAATAGCCGCTATGCTTACCGCGCATGCTCTTGTAAATCTTCGTCGGATCGTGTCATAATTCTGGCTAGGCTAGCTAAGCCAGCACATATGAACAAGTTTTCCATTTTTGAGGGTAAAAATAAATTCAGCAAGCTTGTCGATTGCGCGGCCAAGGGAGAGCCGCAGATAATCACCAAGAACGGCAAGGAAACTGCCGTCGTAATTTCGATCACCGAGTATCGGCGGCTTAAAGCGCCGAAGCAGAAATTGAGCGAACTTCTGTTAAGCAGTCCTTGGCGGGGCGCCGATCTTGACCTTACGCGTAGCAAAGATACCGGCCGGCCGGGCCCTGACTTTTCCGGTTCAGAATACGAATGAACCGTTACCTTCTTGACACCTGCGTGTTTGCGGAGTATTCACGGCCGCGCCCTAATACCAAAGTTTTTGAATGGATCGATGCTCAGGAACAGGAACTTCAATTCCTTAGCGTTCTAACTGTCGGAGAAATGGAAAAGGGCATCGCGCGTCTGCCATCCTCAAAAAGGCGCCAATCGCTCGAAGAGGTACTAAACGTGATCGTCTCGCGTTTCGATCATCGTATTCTCCAACTCGACATTGCCATCGCTCGCCGCTGGGGTCGAATGGTCGGATCTTTGGAATTGAAGGGACGGAAGCTACCGATCATTGATTCACTTATCGCGGCAACCGCATTTGAGCATGATCTGACCATTGTTACTCAGAACGTTCTCGACTTTGCCGACACGGGGGCCACCGTGCTAAATATTTGGGACTAGACCGCTTTGCTTGCGATATGAAATTCCAATCTGGTGACTCAGTCATCGTTATCCTGCACACCCCGCGCGAAAAGGTGTTGGGAGTTCTGGACGAGATCAGTACT
>DASXPW010000362.1:0-4151 GCA_036493385.1 Pyrinomonadaceae bacterium | reverse complement strand
ATCGGATCGTAAACACGCTCTTCGAGGCCGCCAAAAAGCTAAAGCCCGCGCCGTTCATGCTTGCCGATAACGCCAAGCTTATCGAGACGGGGAATTTTACGGACGATATCGGCAAGATCAGCGGTTGCGACCTTGTGATCGAGGCTGTGGTCGAAAACCTCGACATCAAGCGAAAAGTATTTGCCGAAGTTGAAAAACACCGAAAGCCAACCGCCGTGATCGCCTCAAACACGAGCGGCATCCCGATCGAAGCAATAGCCGAGCCGTTCTCGGACGACTTCAAACAACATTTCCTCGGCATACATTTTTTCAACCCGCCGCGGTACATGAAGCTGGTCGAGATCATTCCGAACAGCAAGACGAGCGGCGAGATCGCCTGTCAGCTCGCCGGGTTTCTCGATCGGCGTTTGGGCAAAGGCGTTGTCCCGTCAAAGGACCGGCCAAATTTTATCGCCAACCGGATCGGCACTTTCGGGATGATGGTCACGGTCCACGAAATGCTCGCGATGGGCTTCACGCCGACCGAGATCGACCAGATAACCGGGAAAGCGATCGGCCATGCCAAATCAGCCACCTTCCGAACATCGGACCTTGTCGGCCTCGACGTGCTCGCGCATGTTAACCGAAACCTGTATTCGGCGATTCCCGATGACGACGAGCGAGAGGCGTTCCAAATTCCGCCGCTCATCGAGAAAATGCTCGAAAAAAAGCTGCTCGGCGACAAGACCGCCGGCGGATTTTATAAGAAGAGCAAATCGCCCGACGGCCAGACACAGATACTTGAGCTCGAACTCGAGACCTTTGAATATAAGCCTCAGGAAAAAACAAAATTTCCGTCGCTGGAGGCAGCGAAGGGCATCGACGATCTACGCAAGCGACTCAAGCTGCTCGTCTGGGGCAACGACCGCGTCGGCGAATTTCTCTGGAAGACGACATCGCGTCTGTCACGCTATGCGGCGGACCGCATTCCCGAGATCGCGAATACGATCGTCGATATCGACAATGCCATCAAATGGGGTTTCGGCTGGGAGATCGGCGTTTTTGAGGCATGGGATGCCATCGGCGTTCGCGAATCGGTCGAGCGGATGCGCAGCGAGGGCCAGCCGATCCCGGAAAACGTCGAAAAAATGCTGGCGGCAGGCGCCGAGAGCTTTTATAAAGACGAACATGGCGCCCTTAACTTTTACGACCTCGTGAATGGCGGTTATCGACCTGTGCCCGAGCGTCCAGGTGTCACGATACTTAAATCGGTCAAAGAGCGGACCGGTGTCATCAAATCGAACCCCCCAGCATCGCTGATCGATCTTGGCGACGGCGTTGCATGTCTCGAATTTCACTCGAAGATGAATTCGCTCGGCGGCGACACGGTCCGGATGATGAATTTCGCCATCGATGAGGTCGACCGAAATTTTACAGGCCTGGTTGTCGGAAATCAGGGCGGGAATTTTTCGGCCGGTGCGAACATCATGCTGTTGCTGATGGCCGCTCAGGAAGAAGAGTGGGACGACATCAATATGATGGTCCACACGCTGCAGAACGCCATTATGCGGCTGCGGTATTCAGCCACGCCGGTCGTCACCGCGCCATATGGGTTGACGCTCGGCGGCGGCTGCGAGATAGCGATGCACGGCGACCGGATGCGTGCGGCAGCCGAGACTTACATGGGCCAGGTCGAGGTCGGTGTCGGGTTGATACCGGCCGGCTGCGGTACAAAAGAGATGACGATGCGGGCGATGGACGCCGCGCAAAAAACGCCGGACGCCGATCCGCTCGCGTTCTTGAAAAAGACTTTTGAGCTGCTCGGCATGGGCAAGGTCACGACGTCGGCGCAGGAGGCGAAAGCCTGGGGGTTTTTGCGAGACATTGATTCCATATCAATGAACGGCGACCGACTCATCGCCGACGCCAAGCAAGAGGTTCTGAATCTGGTCGCGTCGGGCTACGTCCCGCCGGTTGAGCGCGCCGATATTCTCGTTATGGGCGAGGCGGCGCAGTCCGCGATGAAGCTAGCGCTGCATATGATGAAACGCGGCGGTTATATCTCGGCCCATGACGAGCTGATCGGCAAAAAACTCGCGTACATAATTTGCGGCGGCGACATGAATCATCCGGCCTTTGTGTCGGAGCGTCACCTGCTCGAACTTGAGCGCGAGGCGTTTTTATCACTCTGCGGCGAACGCAAAACGCAGGATCGCATCGCTGCGATGTTGAAGACCGGGAAACCGTTAAGAAACTAGTTTTGAGTTCCAGCTTTAGCTGGTCTAATGAGCAACGCGCTACTGTCGCTTTTTATTTTCGGGGAGGTTGTTTATGGCAAATGATATCAACGGTGTTGTCGCTCGATTGGAAGGCGTGGCAGAGGACATCGAGCAGAGCTTCGGTGGTCTATCGTCCGAGCAGATCAACTGGAAACCCGCGCCCGAGTCGTGGAGCGTCGGCCAGTGCCTCGATCATCTGATCAAATCGAATGAAGAGTTTTATCCCGAGCTCGACAAACTGGCTGCCGGCACGCGAAAAAACACTCTCTGGCAGAGCATTTCGCCGCTCAGCGGAATTGCCGGCGCATTTCTCGTCAGCACGCTCAAAAAGGAAGGAAACAAGGTCAAAACCAATCAAAAAATGACGCCGCCGAGCGATGTCGCGGCGGACATCGTCGAAAGATTTTTACGACATCAGTCTCAATTCACTGAGAAGGTCCGTTCGACGGCCGGCGCCGATTGGCACAAGATCGTCCTCACGTCGCCGTTTGTAAAGATAATGACGTACAGGATGGACGTTGGCCTTGTGGCCATCGTTGAGCATGAAAAACGGCACGTCCGACAGGCAAAGCGCGTCATGGCAGCGGACGGATTTCCTCACGAGACAAATAAAGAACAAACAGCGGAGGCTAGTGCATAAAAAATGAAGCGGACAATCGGGTTAGGAAGCGTTTTCCTCACAGGAATTTCTCTCCTGGCGTGTGCCGGAAAACCGGCTGAGCAGATGGCATTTCCGACCAAATGCAATGCAGCGGATGACGGCAAATACGTAAAAATTACGGGTTATCTCACCGACGACGGCAGCGTTTTTTGCTCGAATATCGGCGGCGGCAGGATGGACTGCAGTTTTTCATTCAACGAAAAACCTGACGGCGGCGCAAAGATCGGTGCCGAGATCGAGCAGGGCAGCGGCGCGAATGAGATCGAGGAATTTGGCAGCAGCTACAAGAAGGAAGATCTCAAGATCCACGATAACTCGGGCGGCATGGTAAAGGTCGGGGACAAGGTTTACCTTACAGGTAAATATGAGGCCCTGCCCGACGGCAGTCATTGTTTTCTCGAGGTCGATAAGATCGAGAAATAACGGAACGCGGACACTCTTGTCCGCATCGCAGCTTTCGGTGAAGAGTCTGTTCGCCATTCGGGCTTATTGCGGACATGAGTGTCCGCGTTCCATATGAAACGCTGTGCGTGGGCAAAAAACGATCTCGCGATCGCGTATCATGACACGGAATGGGGCGTGCCCCTCCATGATGACCGCGGATTGTTTGAATTCCTGATACTCGAGGGAGCGCAGGCGGGGCTGAGCTGGGACACGATCTTGAGAAAACGCGATGCATATCGTCAGGCGTTTGCGGGATTCGACCCGGCGCGGGTGGCGCGATTTAGCAAATCGAAATGCGAAAGGCTGCTGCAGAACGACGGTATTATTCGAAATCGTTTGAAAGTAGCTTCAGCCGTCTCGAATGCACACGCCTTTCTCGCGGTGCAAAAAGAATTCGGCAAGTTTGATCGATACATCTGGGACTTTGTCGGCGGCCGGCCGATCGTCAACAAAACGAAAAGCACCGCCGACATCGTCGCCAAAACCGAAATTTCGGATGCGATCAGCAAGGACCTGCGTAAACGCGACTTCAACTTTGTCGGCTCGACCATCATGTACGCATTCATGCAGGCGACCGGGATGGTGAATGATCATATTGTCAGTTGTTTCCGATTTAAGGAGGTCAGTCAGAACCGCCTGCGGTAGCAGGTGGTTGATCGTATAAGATCGGCGATCTGCAAATGTCCACGCTATTTGGCGAATTCACATCGATCACACAGGCGCTTAACGACGCCGGTATCGAGTATGCGGTGTGCGGCGGCTGGGCGATGGCGATACATGGACTGCCG
>DASXPW010000361.1:0-7519 GCA_036493385.1 Pyrinomonadaceae bacterium | reverse complement strand
TCTCAGTCTGAATGCAAATCCGGTCGAACTGTCTGCCTTGATAACCGCGCTGGTCGGAACACTTTTTGTGATCGGTTTTGGCTTCCGAACCGAGCGGCTGCGCGAACGGCTGCCAAGTCTCGATTCGCTTGATAATCTAATGTATAAGACCGCATGCCTCGCGTTTGCGGGCCTTGCGATGCTGCTTATAACCGGTGCGATCTGGGCAAATGAATCATGGGGCCGGCCATGGGGATTTGATTCTAAAGAGACGGGCGCGTTGATCGCCTGGCTGACCTACGCGGCATTTCTTCATACGCGCATCTCACGCGGCTGGAAAGGTCGCAGCTCGGCCTATTTTGCAGTTATCGGATTCTTGCTTGTGATCTTTACGTATCTTGGCGTGAGCTATCTTTTGCCCGGGCTTCACAGCTACGCTTAGGGGTTCTGGATCGTAACGCTTGTTACGTCGAAGATCGAATATTTAGCGGTCGTGCCGTCTTTGTTGACGACGGTCAAAATGCCTCGGTCAACAGAGAAGCGAAGCACCTCATTCATCGGCCTCTCAACGCGCGTCCCGTCCTTAAAGAGGATAACAAGACTGATGCTTGCCATCGGGTCGGGCTTAGGCGGCGGAACATTTTCCGTCACGACAACTCTCGGATTCCGCTTCGCGCCGGCCTTCTTCGATTCGGTCTTGCCAGTTTCCTTTTCTTCAGTTTTAGTCTCGCGAGCGGCGGTATCAGGATTTGCCGTTTCGACATCCGTTTTAGCGGCCTGAGTCTCATCCGTCTTCTTCGGCTCGCGCGGCCTCACATTCCGCGAGCGAGGCGCCGATCGCTTCGTGACCGCCGGTTGTATCTTTGCCGCCGAAGTTTCGTTCTTTCTTTCATCGTTCGGTTTCTCATCCACGTTTTTCCGAGGCTCTTCAGGTTTCGACTCCTCGGCCGTCGCTTTTTCTGCCGGGGTTGTTTGTGCGTCTGTATTCTCGGTCGACTTCGTCTCAGCCGGTTTCGACTCTGTGATGGCGGAAGGTTCCTCCTCCGTTTTTGCGACCGCCTTTTCGGGTTCGGTCCTGGCGGGCACCTCGGCGGGCGCTGGTTTTGGCTTCGGTACGACGGCGATGATCGTCCCGACGGAGTTGACCTTTACCCCGCTGTCGGTTTCAAGCGCCGCTCTTGATACCTTTGGTATCTCCGGTGCATCGGTCGGCATGGCCGCCTCAAAGCTTCCTGCAAATTTGATCTGAAAATCGGCCTGGTCGTCGTTAGGCGTGCGGCCCTCCACGCGAAGGATGACCTTTTCCGGCTTACGGAAATAAATGACGCGTCCGGTCTCACTTGAGCTAAGGTCAGCGTAAACAAGCACCTGCCCGAGCGGCCGGAGGCCATCAACGGCAAAAAGATTGACGCTGCCGTTCAGATTTTTTGTAACGATGTTTATGAAAAGGTCGCCCTGGCCGGCATTGAACGTAAAGTAATAGCTCGTAACGCGCGCGTCGCCGATGTCACGAGACTTGATCGCTCCCGTCAATTCGTTTCCGGTAACGGCCGTTGGGAACGATTGGTCGGTCGACTGAGAATGATCAGCGTTCGCAAAAGCGACAAGCACGAAGGCAGCGCCGAGCAGCCAGAAAACTGCTCCGGGTAACCATTTACGCATGCACCGCTTCATTTCAGTCGAGTTATCTGATCAAACGGGCCGTTGTCGACATATCTGTGCGACCCGTCGATGGCTGATCCGCAGGCTGGTCATTGCAAGTGATTCTAACAGCGATAAAAGACGCGGGCAACAATTCTGAAAAATCAAATGGCCGGTCACAGCGGCCGGCCATCTTGGCATTCGGTTCAATGAGTCATGTTTTAAGCTCCCGCCTTTGCCACCTTCGCTTGCAGCAGCTCGATCGCCTTCTTTAGCTGAAGGTCCTCGGTCGCAGCTTTTTTAGCCTCTGGCTTAATGTTCGGCGTGTTCGAAGTTTGCGGCTGGGTCGTCTGCTGGTTGTTCTGATCGATGAGCTGCTCGACCTCGAGCGGCTCCGGCGTGTCAGGGCGCTTCACCTCGACCGTAGGCTTTACGCCCATGGTCGCGCGGTCGTCGCCTAAGAACGGAACGCCCGACGGCGACGCCCATTTTGCCGTCGTCAAAAGCAGTCCTTCGCCGCTGCGCAGTGTGAACAACTGCTGTTCGGTCCCTGCTCCAAAGCTTCGCTCGCCAACCACGTCTCCGCGCTTTCTGTCCGCGATCGCCGAGGCGACCACTTCGCCGGCACCGGCCGTCCCAAGATCGATCAACGCAACAAGGTCGCCGTCAAACGCTTTTTTCGACGGGTCAGCAGGATAGTTCTTTACGACCTTGTTATCGCGCCCGATAACCTTCGCCAGGTCACCGTCGCCGATAAAGAGATTCGCGACCGCAACGCCCTCGTCAAGCGAACCTGCTGCGACACCGCGCAGATCGAGAACGATCTTTTGGACGCCCTGTTTCTGCAGACTTTGAATCTGATTCTTAATATCGGCCGATTCACCGCCCTCGAGGCTATAGACCTTGATCACGCCGATCTTGCCTGCTTCGACGCGTGAGTCCGCCGTTGGAACCTTATATGTTCCGCGCGTTATCTTTATGATCTGCGGCTTCTCGCCCGAACGGAGTACACGGAGAGCAACCTGCGTTCCCGGTTGTCCCAGCACGAGAGCCTTCGCGTCATAGAGCGAAATGTCGCGTGTCGCCTTGCCGTCGATGTATTCGATAACGTCACCCGCTTTGATCCCGGCGGCGTCAGCCGGCGAACCCTTGACCGTCGATACGACATAAAGGTAGCCGGACACCTGCGAAAACTCGGCACCGATCCCTATCTTGGCCGAGGTCTTGGCGTTTTGATAATCCTTGACCTGGTCCGCCGTCAAAAACGATGAATACGGATCAAGGCCGCCGGCGAGACCGCGAAGAGCGCCCAATCGGACCTTTTCCATATTGGGATCGTCGACATAATCGTTCTGAATATGCTGAAGTACCGATTCAACGATCCTCAACTGAGCGCCGGGATCATTGATCGGCTGTTGCGCCTCTGTCGTCGTCAAGATCCTTCCCACAAAGGGCATGCTTCCGACCAGCGCGTACGTTCCAATTATGCCGGAGATCAGCAGGACCCAAACCTTTCCGCGAAATGACATATAATACCTCAAATATAGATCGCTAAAACGTTCCCATCGGGAGCTTTAATTATCCGCTATCGCGGCGTGAAAGTGCAATATTCTGAAATAGCTAATGAACCGGATCTTTCCGCCGTCCGACCCGCTGGACGGATCGTCGCCATTGATCCCGGAACCAAACGTATCGGCGTCGCTGTCACAGACGAATTGCAGGTTGTCGCCCGACCGCTCCCGGCGATAGCCAGGAAAAGCTGGAAAAAGCTCCTCGCGGACGTGCAGGTGGTCATCGCCGAATATGATGCGGCCGCACTGGTCGTCGGTTTGCCGTTAAACACCGATGGCAGCGAAAGTTCTATGTCCTCCGAGGCCCGAAAAATCGCCGCTAAATTCGCGCTCTCGCTCGGCATTCCCATTTTCCTCCAGGACGAACGCGTGACCTCGTACGAAGCTCGAAAACGTCTCTGGGATCGCGGCGTAGAGCCAGAACAAACCAAGCAGTTTGTCGACAGCGAGGCGGCCGTGATCATTCTCACTGATTTTCTCGAGCGCCTCTCGCGTTGATCTCACGTCCATGTGTTACTTCGGCGACAATATCGTCACATCGGTCGCCGTCTTTTCGATCGCCTGCTTGCTGAACGAAAACGCCGGCGGCCTGTCGTTGAGCCACATGTCAAACTGGTCTTTGAAATGCGCCGATCTCGGATCGCCGCTTTCTCCCAGAGGTATTACGTGGCTGGTTGCGTCCCAGTTTCCGGGACTTGCGATAAATCGCATCGAAACGGATGGACCAACGTCGGGCGTCTGGCCGCTGCCCGCGATCGGGATCGAGGGCGTTGCAAATTGACCGCCGATCAGGGGAACCGGCGCGAGCGGATGTGGGAACGTCGCCCTAAAAAGTGTTCCCCAAACCCACTTTGACGTATCAGCACCAAGCCGGGCCGTAAGCGCCTGCCGCGAGTTCGTGTCGCAGGATCTAAGAAAGTCCGTGTAGTTGGCGTACTTTTTGGGCAGCCATAGTATTGAGCGGTCGCGAATGGCCCAGTCGAGAATGAGCTCGCGGATCACGCTTGCCGGCACCGGTTTGTTGTCATCCGCGATCTCGTTCGCGAGACAGCCCCGTATCTCGTAACTCAACAGTGCGGCTGTCGAATCAGGCACCATCCGGCCGTCCCATCCTTTCAGAGTTGCCAATGATTCGGCCGACGCCGCGTTGAGCTGAACAATATTCTTCGCCAGGTTATCCAGCGGGATGTTCAAAACATCGAGCTGCGTCGCACGAACGTCGTCAAACGTAATACCCGCTTTCGAACTTAACCGGTCATAGATCCTGCGGGCCCGCCATGGAGCGGCTACGTCACGCGCAAACTGCGTGTATTTGTATGACAACCCGACCGTCCGCTGGTTCGCGGTGACGATCAGCCCGGTCGGCGGATCGTAAAGATTCGGCAGTTCCTCAAACGGGATGAACCCGATCCAATCGCCGTCGTTGGTCGATCCGTCATACGGAAATCCCCCGTCGCCAGTACGCCTGATCGGAATTTTCCCGGCCGCATACCAGCCGATATTTCCCTTTTCATCGGCGTACACAAAATTCTGTGCCGCCCCGCCATAAGCCTTTAGCGCAGTCTTAAACACGTCCCAGTTTTGGGCACGATCGAACTTGAAAAAAGTCTCAAACTCGACATTCTTTGGGTCCAACGCCGTCCATCTCAATGCATACTTTCGTCCGCCGTCTTCGATAATGACGGGTCCGTTTCGCGTTTCGGTGACGTCGAATTCGACGTCATGTGTCGCCGGCGAGGTAAAGCCGGTGCGGACCTTTATCGTTTCCTTTCGCACGACCGGCTCGGCCCAGCCCGTCGGCGTTTTATATTTGCCATCGCTGTTAAAGGTCTCGTAATAGAGGTCCTGAACATCCGGTCCGACATTGGTCGCGCCCCACGCGATCGAATCGTTGTGGCCAAGTACGATACCCGGCACACCCGGAAATGTGACGCCGGCGACATGAACATCCGGCGCCGAAAGCTCCGACATATACCAGATGCCCGGAGCGGTCGGCTGCAGATGCGGGTCGTTTGCCAGGATGGGTTTGCCGTCCGCGGTCTTTTTGCCAGAGATGACCCAATTGTTGCTGGCGGCAAGGTCCTCGGCATACAAACCGACCTTTTCGAGCGACGCCTGGCGCAGGTCCATATCGCGCTCGGCCGCGTTCAGAGCCACGCTCGACGGGATCGCCGCGCCCGGTCTTGGCGCGACCGCCGCGGGCTTTTTATCGTTTCCGAAAAGGACGACATCGTAATTGGTGACCTGGTTTGTAAGATCGGCAAATTTTTCGGCAGGAAGATTTCTCAAGCTTGCCCGCAGCAGATCGAGCCGCCACGTCGAGCTGAGTGCATCGTCGAGAATTTTACCGACGACGATCGTGTCGGTCGCCGTCCACGCCCGCGGACGATATTGCAGAATGCGAAATTCGACGGGCAGCGTCTCCGTCGTGAGGCTGTCAATATACGCGTTGACGCCGCGAGCGTAATCATCGAGGGCCGACCGCAGCTCGGGTGAGAGATACTGCAGGTTATCCTCCGCCACCTTTGCAAAATCGAATCGGCGCCAACGCTTGTCTTCTTCGAGAACCTTATCGCCAAAGATCTCGGCGGTTTCGCCGCGTGCCAGCCGCCGCATCAGGTCCATCTGCCAGAGGCGGTCGCTGGCGGTCACGTAACCCTGCGCGAAGTAAAGATCCGCGTCCGACCCGGCCTCGATGTACGGAATGCCGCGTGCGTCGCGCCGCACCGTGACATTGGCCTTTAAGCCGGCAACCGGCAGTTGTCCGTAAAGCGGCATCCATAGCGCAAAAAGAGCGAAGACGAACGCCCATCGAACATTCTTTCGTTGCATATTTTTAGAACGGGAAAGGGTTTCAGCGCGCCGCCGACCGACTCAGACGTAGGCGCGCGACGGACGATATCTTACTGCGACTACGCGATTTGGCAAAGTCGAAAATCGGGATGTTCCCTACGCATCGGCCCGAGGCCCTCATCCGTCAAGGGTCTCAGAAACCGCCTTTAGGGCATACCAGTTGCGTTCTACCAAGGTGTACGCGAATGCGTCAAACGTTGAACAAGGGAGGTATTATGATACGTAAACTATTCATTTCAGGGATCATATCGGCCACATTGCTTATCGGGCTGCCGTTTGCGGCGGGTGCCGCCACCAACGCCAGCGCGGTAGTCTCACCCCAGATCCGCATCCAGTTGGGCAGCCGCAGACGGCATAACCGCCGTTATAACCGCGAGAATAGGTATTATCGGCGGGCCGAAATCGGCAGCTACAGACTCGTTCCGCAGGTCTATTGGATGAACGGACGTCGGTATGTTCGATACACGCGGGTTTATTATTGATCCGGCATGAACTGGATCGAAACATGACGCGGGCTTTACTCTCCCCCGCGTCTTTTTCTTGTAACTGCAACATCAATGTTTATTGCTGATTAGCCGCCGAATAAGATACACTTTCCCGAAGCCCGCATACCAAATTTGGAGGGTATTTGATGACCAAAATATTCGTTTGTCTTGCCGTCATAGGCGGATGTTTACTGATCTATGCCTGCGGCGATGCCGCGTCGAACAGCGCGTCGAATGCGATCGTGAGCAACGCAACCTCGACGGCGAACACGGCTGCCGTTCATCCCGAATCGACGGTCGCGGACGCCGATCTTGCAATGGGTAAGGAGTTATACACCAAGAACTGCGCTAATTGCCACAAAGACACCGGCGAAGGCGGTCCGACTGTCGTTGACGGTCGAAAGATGAAGCCCGACAATCTGACCGATGACCGCCGCAAGCGGCTAACCGACGATAAGTACATCGATACGATGGTCAAGGGCGTCGAAGATGAGGGCATGCCTTCATTTAAGGACAAGCTGACCGACGCCGAGATGCATGAGATCGTCCGTTATATCCGCGTCGCCCTGCAGCAGCAGCCCGACACCGGCAGTACGTCAAACACGCGTTCGACGTCAAATTCTGTTGCGTCAAATACGGCGGCAAAGAACACCAATTCCAGTCCGAAATGACCGGTGGCGGCGGCCCTCGGTTTGCAATCGACGACGGCGACTTTTAAACTTTCAGACAGCCGCGTGCACCCTTAGCTCAGTTGAATAGAGCGTCTGACTTCGGATCAGAAGGTCGCAGGTTTGAGTCCTGCAGGGTGTACCAACCTCTGGCCAACATCGGCCGGCGTAGAATCATCGGCGACGCCGAACGTGTTTCGAGCTACGGCTTTGTTCTTTCGATTTTATTTGCTTGGTGTGTTCGAAGCGACGTCGCCGGCTCTTAGCATCTGAGCGTGATCGTCTGCCAATCGCAATGGCCTTCGTCTCTTTGGCTTTCATG